>DATFRE010000471.1:0-4315 GCA_035263545.1 Dongiaceae bacterium | reverse complement strand
GCCACGGCAGCGCGGTTGTCGCGTTGATCGAAGAACCAGCCGGTCTTCTGCCCGCCCGACGGATCGGCGAGAAACTGAACGCCGTTCTCATGAAGCTCGACCGGTCCCTCCAGATGGCCCTTGGCCAGCTTCACGTATGACTCGAGGCCCTCCAGCCCGCGGGCGGAGGAATCGCAACGCAGCAGCACGGCCTCGGGCCTCAGCACCCGCTCGAATGCCTCAAGAAGCGCCGGCAGCAGCAGCTCCATGCCGGCGGAGTTGACCTGGGCCACCAGCAGGCCGCCGAAGCGGTCCACCACCGTGCCTGGAAAGCCGTCGGCCTCGGCATGGACCAGGCGATAGAAGGGCCGCTCGTAGAGGCGATCGCGCAGAGCGCGGGCGCGGGTCAGCCGGGCGGCAAGGAAGCCGGCGTCGATCGCCGCGTCGACGCGCCGCGTCAGGACTCGGGCCGCGATCAGCGGATGGGGGTTGAAGAAGGCCAGCGCGAGCGGCTCGCCATCGGCGCGCAGGAGCCGGACGACGCTCCCCGGCGGCAGCGCTTTGGCGGCGGCATCCATGACGATCTCGTTGGAATAGACCCAGGGATGGCCGAAAAGGAGGCGCCGGTGCGCCTCGGGCCGAAGGGTGATGCTGCGCATGGGCGCTCTCTATCGGGCGGGGCGCCCGCCCGCAAGACGAAAGCGACTAGCGGCGCTTGGAGATGGGCTGGATGAATTGGGGCTCGATGTCCCAGGGGAAGAGAATCCAGGTATCCTGGCTGACCTCTGTGATGAAGGTGTCCACCAGGGGACGGCCGGCGGGCTTGGCATAGACCGTGGCGAAATGCGCATCCGGCAGGAGACGGCGCACCTCCTGGGCCGTGCGCCCGGTATCCACGAGATCGTCGATGATGAGCCAGTCCTTGCCGCCATCGGCGGCAGCGGGGCTCTTCAGCACCGTCAGGGAGCCCTGGCGGAACTCGTCATAGCTGGTGATGCAGAGCGTCTCGATGACGCGGATATCGAGCTCGCGGGCGACCACGGCGGCCGGCACCAGGCCGCCGCGGGTGACCGCGACAATGCCCTTGAAGGGCCCGGCCTCCACCAGCCGCCAGGCCAGCGCCTTGGCGGTACGGTGGAGCTCCTCCCAGGTCACGGGAAAATTCTTCTGCGGCACGCTGGTCATGCTGTCACCCCACGATCCCCCTAGGTTCATCTCCCTCGGGGCTGCCGATTCGCATCGGCCGATGCCGCCTTTTAGCGCGGGCGAATGGCGGGGACAATGATGCGCGGTTCGCGCGCCATCCGGCTGATTGCACCAAGTCGAGGGCCAGGCGGGTGACCACGCCGCCGGGTGAGCGCAGCTCACTGAAGATGGTGAAGTGATTGGCGCCAGCCACCGGCAGCAACGCCCCCGGCCGATGCGCCGCGGCGCGGCGTGCGTTCAGGTCGCGGCTGTCGGCAACGAGCGGCGGCAGCTCGGCCGTGCCGTAGGTGATGGCAAGCGGCTTGGGTATGGCCGGCAGGCGCAGCGGCGACAGGGTCGCGATCTCTTCGTCGGTCAGCTTCAGCTTCTCGTCGAGATAGGTGTCGCGGATCGGCCCCAGCTCGAAGACACCGGAGATGGCAAGCCCCGCCTTCACCACGGGATGGCTGCGGCCCATAGCCGTCAGATGCCCGCCGGCCGACCAGCCGGAAAGGATGATCGGCCCGGTAATGCCATGCGCCCTGCCGTTGGCAGCCAGCCAGCCAAGCGCGGCATGGATCTCCGCCACGATCTGCGTCAGCGTCGCCTCAGGCGCCAAAGTGTAGCCGGGAAGCGCGACAGACCAGCCATGGCTCGCCAGCCCCTCGCCCACCGCTGAGAAATCCTCGCGCCGGTTTGCCTGCCAATAGCCGCCATGGACGAAGACGAGGCAGGGTGCCCCGGCATCGGCGGCAGGAAAGAGATCCCATTTGTTGCGCTCACCCGGGCCATAGGCCAGATCGAGATGCCCCGGACGGGCGTCGCGGAAGGCCTTGGAGGCCGCGATGCGCTCGGCCGTCAGCGCGTCCCTTTCGGGAACGGCGCTGCTGTTGTTGTAAGAGGCGTCGCGCTCGGCGCGGCTCATCCTTCCCCAGTCCATTCGGCGGCCTCCCTCTAATCCCTCGCCGGCCCGGCGAACCGGCGGGACCGCCAGCATACAGAGGGTCCGGGAGGGGGCAAGGCGGCAGGCGGAAGCGAGGAAGGCTGATGTCGACGGGAGAGCCGCAGGCTAGAGTGGGCAGCGCAAAGACGCTGCGGCGACGCATCTGGGGGCAGAGGCGATGCACACCGTGCAGGTGAATTTCTCGGAAATCGAGACTCTCATCGCCGCACTGATCGTGCTCTTCATCGGCAAAGGGATCCGGGCGAGCCTGCCCTGGCTGCAGCGGATCGATCTGCCGGATGCCGTCGTCGGCGGCCTCCTGGCGGCGATCCTGGCCCTGGTGGCTAAGACGGCGTTCGGGATCGAGTTCACCTTCGGCAGCCAGTTGCGCGACCTGTTGCTGCTCGTCTTCTTCTCCACCATCGGGCTCTCGGCGAAGCTCAGCGCCCTTATCGCCGGCGGCCGCGCGCTGCTCATCCTGTGCGTCGTCACCGTTATCCTCATCACGCTGCAAAACCTGATCGGCGCCGCCGTGGCGATCGCCTGGGGCGCACATCCCTTCTATGGGCTGCTTGCGGGCGGGCTTTCCTTTGTCGGCGGGCCCGGCACCGCGCTTGCCTGGGCCAGGGAGGCCGAGGCCGCCGGGCTCGAAGCGGCCCGCGCGGTAGGAATCGGAGCCGCAACGCTCGCCGTCGTGAGCGGGGCGCTCGTCGCCGGCCCGGTCGCAGGACATTTGATCAAGCGGAAGAACCTGCATCCCGCCCCGGAAGAGGCGCGCAAGTTCTTCTCGACCGCGCCCGACAAAGAAGGGGAGGTTGGCGGCGGAGATAGCCTGACAAGCCTGTTCGCAGCCCTGCTGGCGATCTTCGTGTCGGTCTATCTGGGCGAGAAGATCAACTTCTGGGCCCGGGACAACGGCCTGGTGCTGCCCGGCTTCCTTTGCGCACTGCTCGCCGCCGTCGCTCTCGCCAACGCCGCCGACGCCTGCGGGCTCAAGCTGCAACTGAAGCCGATCGAGACGGGCGGCGCAGTCGCGTTGAATCTCTTCCTTGCCATCAGCCTGACGGGCACGCCGCTGGCGGCCGTGCTGACTATGGCCCTGCCGCTCGCCATCAATGTCGTCGCCCAGCTGCTGGTCGTGATCGCGATCGCCTACTACCTGCTCTTCCCCCTGCTGGGACGCGACTACGACGCCGCGGTCACGACCGCGGGGTTCCTCGGCTTCGGGATCGCCTCGATGCCCGTCGCCATGGCGACCATGGATGAGGTCACGAAGCGCCACGGCCCCTCACCCAAGGCGTTCCTGCTGATCACGCTCGCCGGCGCCTTCTTCGTCGATCTCGCCAATGCCATGGTGGCGAAGCTGTTCCTGCTGCTGCCGATGTTCACGCTCGGCTGAGCCGGATACCCTGCGGGTGACCTTCTCGGAAATCGAGACGCTCATCATCGCACTGATCGTGCTTTTCATCGGCAAAGGCGTCCGCGCGGGCCTGCCCTGGCTGCAGCGGATCGATCTGCCGGATGCGGTCATCGGCGGCCTCCTCGCGGCTGTCCTGGCCCTGGTGGCTCGGACGGCGTTCGGGATCGAGTTCACCTTCGCCAGGCACTTGCACGACCTGCTGCTGCTCGTGTTCTTCTCGGCCGTCGGACTCTCGACGAAGCTCAGCGCCCTTGTCGCCGGCGGGCGCGCGCTGCTCATCCTGTGCGTCGTCACCGTTCTCCTCATCGCGCTGCAGAATCTGCTGGGCGCGGCGGTGGCAATCGCCTGGGGCTTGCATCCCTTCTACGGGCTCCTCGCCGGCGGGCTTTCCTTTGCGGGCGGGCCCGGCACCGTGCTTGCCTGGGCCAGGGAGGCCGAAGCCGCCGGGCTGGAGGTGGCGCGCACGGTGGGAGCCGGAGCGGTCGCGCTCGCCACCGTGAGCGGGGCGCTCATCGCAGGCCCGCTCACGGGATATCTGATCAAGCGGAAGAACCTGCATCCCGCTGCCTCAGAGCATTCGCGTAAATTGTTCTCGACCGCGCCCGACAGCAGCGGGGAGGTTGGTGGCGGAAATAGCCTGACGAGCCTATTCGCCGCGCTCCTGGCGATCTTCGTGTCAGTCTATCTCGGCGAGAAGATCAACTTCTGGGGCGGCGACAATGGCATGGTGCTTCCCGGCTTCGTTTCGGCCCCGCTCGTGGCCATCGTTCTCGGCAATGCCGCCGATG
>DATFRE010000470.1:0-10756 GCA_035263545.1 Dongiaceae bacterium | reverse complement strand
CCAGGCGGTGGCCGGCCTCGGCTTTTATTACGCCCCGGACCCCTCGAGCCAGATCGCCTGCACCATCGGGGGCAATGTGGCGGAGAATTCCGGCGGGGTGCATTGCCTGAAATACGGGCTCACCACCAACAATCTTCTGGGCGTCGAGATGGTGCTCATCACCGGCGAGGTGATCCGCCTGGGCGGCAAGCATCTCGACGCCGGCGGCTATGATCTCCTGGGCGTCGTCACCGGTTCGGAGGGCCTGTTGGGCGTCGTCACCGAGGTGACGGTGCGCCTGCTGCGCAAGCCCACGACCCAGCGCGCGCTCCTCATCGCCTTTCCCAGCAATGAAAGCGCCGGCGAATGCGTGGCCAAGGTGATCGCCGCCGGCATCATCCCCGCCGGCATGGAGATGATGGACCGCCTCGCGATCCAGGCGGCTGAGGATTTCGTCAAGGCGGGCTATCCGCTGGATGCCGAATCCTTGCTCATCGTCGAGCTCGACGGCCCGCCGGCGGAGGTGGATGAGCTGCTCGCCCGGGTCGAAGGCATCGCGACCGGCTGCGGCGCCATGAGCTGCCGCGCCAGCAAGGACGAGGCGGAGCGCCAGCGCTTCTGGGCCGGGCGCAAGGCGGCCTTCCCGGCCGTCGGGCGCATCTCGCCGGACTATTATTGCATGGACGGCACCATTCCGCGCCAGCGCCTGCCGGAGGTGCTGACGGCCATGACGGAGATGTCGGCCCGCTACGGCCTACGCGTCGCCAATGTCTTCCATGCCGGCGACGGCAATCTCCATCCCCTGGTGCTCTACGACGCCAACAAGCCCGGCGAGCTCGAGGCGGCGGAGTCCTTCGGCGCCGATATTCTTCGCCTCTGCGTCGAGGTCGGCGGCGTGCTCACCGGCGAGCATGGGGTGGGGGTTGAGAAGCGCGACCTGATGCCGACCATGTTCGATGAGATCGATCTCGAGCAGCAGCTGCGCCTGAAATGCGCCTTCGACGAAGAGGGCCTGCTCAATCCCGGCAAGGTCTTCCCCGAGCTGCATCGCTGCGCCGAGATGGGCCGGCTGCATGTGAGTTCCGGCCGGCTCCCGCATCCCGAGCTGCCCCGCTTCTGATGTCGGCAGCGCTCGAGCCGAGAACGGCGGCGGAGCTTGCCGCTGCCGTTGCGGAGAGCGGCGGCCCGCTGGAGATCATCGGCGCGGGCAGCAAGCGCGGGCTGGGACGTCCCGTCAACAGCGGCGGTCTGCTCGACCTCTCGCGGCTCTCGGGGATCATCCTCTATGAGCCGGAAGAGCTCGTGCTGACTGCTGGCGCCGGCACGCCGCTTGCCGAGATCGAGCAGGCGCTCGCTGAAAAGAAGCAGATGCTGGCCTTCGAGCCGCCGGATCTGGGGCCGCTCTACGGCCGGCCGGCCAGCCAGGGGACCCTGGGCGGAATGCTGGCCTGCAATCTCGCCGGCTCCCGGCGCCCGAAGGCCGGGGCCGCACGCGATCACTTCCTGGGTGCCCTTGCGGTCAACGGCCAGGGTGAGATCTTCAAGACCGGGGGACGGGTGGTGAAGAACGTCACCGGCTATGACCTCTGCAAGCTCCTCGCCGGAAGCTTTGGCACGCTGGCAGCTCTCGCCGAGGTGACGATGAAGGTTCTGCCGGCACCGGAGCATGACCGCACGCTCGCGATCAGTGGCCTCGACGATGCGAAAGCGGTGTCGTTGATGACGCGCGCGCTCGGCAGCGCCGCGGAGGTCTCGGCGGCGGCGCATCTGCCGGCGGGCATCGCGCCGTCACTCGCAGGCGATGGCGGGGCGACCCTGCTTCGCCTCGAAGGCACCGCCATCTCGATCACCGAACGCCTCGCGCTCTTGCGCCGCGAGCTCGGGGAGACCGGGACAGAGCTGGACGGGGCCGCCTCCAGAGAGGCCTGGCAGAGCGTCCGCGACCTCCAGCCCTTCCACGGCACGGAGGAGGCTCTCTGGCGACTTTCGGTGCCGCCGGCCGAGGGCGCTTCGGTCATGCGGGCGATCGCCGCATCGGGCCTTGGCCCCGCGCGGCATTTTTACGACTGGGGCGGCGGGCAGATCTGGCTGGCGCTTCCCGCGACCGGCGATGCCGGGGCGGCGCGGATCCGCAGCGCCCTCACTCGGGGGCACGCGACTCTCATGCGCGCGCCGCTCCCGCTTCGTGCGGCGGTCGATGTCTTCCAGCCGCAGGAGCCGGCGCTCGCCACCCTCGCCCGGCGAATCAAGGAAAGCTTCGATCCCGGCGGCCGCCTCAACCCCGGCCGCATGTATCAGGGAATCTGATGCAGACGAACTTCACCCTGGCCCAGCTTGCCGACGCCGATGTCGCGGAATCCGAAAAGATCCTCAGGGCCTGCGTCCATTGCGGCTTCTGCACTGCCACCTGCCCGACCTATCTCCTGACCGGCGACGAGCTCGACGGGCCGCGCGGGCGCATCTATCTCGTCAAGGAGATGCTGGAGGGCGGCGGCCCCGCCTCGGCGACGGTCGCGCGCCATATCGACCGGTGCCTGTCGTGTCTCTCCTGCATGACGACCTGCCCCTCGGGCGTGAACTACATGCATCTGGTCGATCACGCGCGCCGGCATATCGCCGAGACCTTTTCGCGGCCGCTGGCGGATCGCCTGCTGCGCCGGCTGCTGGCGGAAGTCCTGCCCTATCCCGGGCGCCTGCGCCTCTCGCTTACCCTGGCTCGGCTCGCGCGGCCATTGGCTGCCCTGCTGCCGGGGCGGCTGAAGGGGATGATCGCGCTCAGCCCCCGCCGAATTCTGCCGGCCTCGCCGGTCGATCGGCCCCAGGTCTTTTCCGCCGAAGGGACGCGGCGCAAGAGGGTCGCGCTGCTCTCGGGCTGCGCCCAGCAGGTTCTGAAGCCGGCCATCAACGAGGCCACCATCCGCCTGCTGACGCGTCATGGCATCGAGGTAGTGGTGGCGCCGGAAGCGGGGTGCTGCGGCTCGCTCAGCCATCACATGGGAGAGGAGGGGCCGGCGCTCGCCATGGCCAAGGCGAACATCGCTGCCTGGTGGCGCGCGATCGAGGGTGGCGGGCTCGATGCGGTCATCGCCAATGCGTCGGGCTGCGGCACGACCCTCAAGGATTACGGCTTCATGCTGCGCCAGGATCCCCTCTGGGCGGAGAAAGCGGCGACCATCGCCGGCCTCGCCCGCGATGTGACCGAGGTCGTGGCAGAGATCGGCCTCGGCGCGAAGAGCGCTGCAAAGCTGCGCATCGCCTATCACTCCGCCTGCTCGATGCAGCATGGCCAGCGTCTGCATCACCAGCCCCAGGCGCTGCTCGAGGCCGCAGGCTTCGAGGTGGCCGAGATTCCCGAGGGGCATCTCTGCTGCGGATCGGCAGGGACCTACAACATCCTGCAGCCGCAATTCGCCGAGCCCCTGCGCCAGCGCAAGATCTCCGACATCCGCTCGACCGGCGCGGCCGCCGTGGCCGCGGGCAATATCGGCTGTATCCAGCAGCTCGAGGCCGGCCTCGGCATTCCGATCCTCCATACCGTCGAGCTACTCGATTGGGCGACCGGCGGCCCAAAGCCGCCGGGGCTGTGAGTCCACGATCGCGCTCGCGCGCCCGGTCTCCTATGACTCCGCCAGCCCGTGCGCCATGCGCCGGACGACATCGACCCAGCGCTCCCAGACCATGCGGTGCCAGTCGTTCTTGTCGGGATAGAAGGCCTGGCGGATCTGCGCCTTGATCGCGCGGCCCTCGGGGGAGTCGAGCCGGCCGTGAATATGCAGCCAGTTGTCGGCACGGATCGAATCGAACATGGGCTTCACCGGCATGGTCCCGTATTCGAGGGTGATGCCGGTGACCGCTGCCCGCGGCGCCTCCTCGATCACGGCGACATTGGTGTCGCCGCTGACCGGAGCGGAGGAGGAGCTGCCTTCGTCATCCGAGGTCGCCTCGCCGCCGAACCAGTCCTTGACCCTGTGGAATCCCGGATAGCTGGCATGGTGATTGTTCATGACCTCGCCGGTGCCATAGGGTCCGAGGCCGGTATGCAGATCGACAAAGGCGATATGGCGCGCCTTGCCCGCCTCGAGGCGCAGGATCTCGCGCAGGGTCCGATTCGACCAGACCGGCTCGCGCCCGCCGTAGAACACCCCGGCCGGATCGCCGTATTGACCCGAGCTGATCGCGGACTGCAGCGCCATCATTCCATGGACCTCGCGATAGGCGTCCAGCACGGCATCGGCCGTCGTCCTGCCGTTGATCCAGTCGCGGGGGCAGATCGCTTCCCTCAGCTCCTCATAGCCGGCATTGGCCGGATGCGGCCTCCCGTGATCGACGAAATTGCGGTTCAGGTCGACATTGTCCTCGTTAACGCGCCGGACCCAGGCGAAGCCGCTGGGGTTGATGGCGTGGATCAGCAGGATGGCGGTGTGCCGGGCGGCTTCGGCGGCAAGCCCGCTCCTCAGCAATCCGACCTGAAGCCCGCTGCCGCAGAAGCACTCGACTCCATGCGTTCCGGACAAGGCGATGAGCAGCCGCTCGGACTCGCCAGGACCAACCCGCGCGGTCTCCGTCGAAAGCGAAATTCCGCCCGGACCGGTCGCGGGATTGTGATAGGTCTGGGTCTGCGCGCCCGCATCCGAGGCGGCATCGCGAAAGGCCTGCCGAGCCTGGGCATAATTCCCTGAAAAGTAATCGAAAATCTTGCTCATTCACAAAGGCCCAATCGGTGCATGCGTTGCAGAATGGCTGGCCTTCCCGGCTCGCGCAAGCGGCGGATTTTGCTTGGCAGACGAAAGGGCGGGACCGATGATTCGAGACATGAATCTCCGGCTGAGCGCTTTCGTCGTCATCTTCTTCGCCATGCTCGCCGGAGTTGCTCAGGCCGATCAGAAGGATCCGCGCCTCGACAAGCTCTTCGAGCAGCTGAAGACCGCGTCGAATACCGAGATGGCGCAACCCATCGAAGAGCAGATCTGGAACATCTGGCTGGAGTCCGGCGACCAGAACGTCGATGCGCTGATGGCGATCGGCGTGGCGGCGATGAACGACAGCGACTACGACCAGGCCTATCGGGCCTTCAGCCGGGTCGTCGATCTCGCGCCCAATTTCGCCGAGGGCTGGAACAAGCGGGCGACGGTGCTCTACCTCATGGGGCGCTACCAGGATTCCATCAAGGACATCGGCAAGACTCTGGCCCTGGAGCCCCGGCATTTCGGCGCGCTTTCGGGCCTCGGCCTCTGCAATGCCCAGCTCGACAAGGAGAAGGAAGCCCTCGACGCCTTCGAGAAGGCGCTCGCCATCAATCCCAACATGCCCGGCATCAAGCTCGATGCCGAGGAAATGAAGAAGCAGCTCGGCAACAAGTCGATCTGACCCCCGCGCTCGCGCCCTCAATTGATGGCTGTCACCGTCACCTCGATGCCATGGACCGAGGTGCTTTCGCCCATATCGGCCTTGCGCGCCGCATGCAGCACATTGATGTTGCGGCGCTCGCGCTGGAGCTTGGGCCAGGCACCCTTGACCGCCAGCGCCACGCCCGGCGGCGCCTTGGCGTCCACATGGACCGGCATGACCATCTCGCCGGCCTCGTTGGCCAGGCGCGCCATCGCCCCCTCCACCAGCCCGCGGCCGGCGGCATCGGCGGGATGGAGCGTCACGCCCTCGGCTTCGATCTTCGCCTCGTTATGCGGATCATTGCCGTAGCTCGTGTTCATCGCCCAGGCCGAGGCCGGCGAAAGCAGCCGCAAATGGCCGGCGGCTGGCCGCGGATCGGCATGAGGCAGCGGGATGCGCGGCAGGCCCATGGCCGCGGCGCGGGCCGAGGCGATCTCGATCTTGCCGCTCGGGGTCGGGAACTTGCCGTCGGCGAATTGGAGCACTGGCTCGGCGAAGAGCTGGACCGTGCCCCGGGCTTTGAGGGCTTCGAAGCCGCCTTCGATGCCCGCCTGGGCGCAGAGGCGGTCGAGCATGGCCTGATCATCCTCGAACAGCTCCGGCTCGTTGAAGCCCATGGCGCGGGCGAGACGGCGGAAGATTTCCTGATTGGGCAACGACTCGCCCATGGGCTCGGCCGCCTGCTGCTGGGGCGAGAGGGTGAGGTTGAAATAGGGCGAGACGATATCGTCGAACTCCAGGAAGCTCGCCGCCGGCAGGATGAAATCGGCGAAGTCGGCGGTATCGGTCTGGAACAGGTCGAGCACCACCGTCAGGAGATCCTCGCGCCTCAAGGCCTGATGGAGGCGCCGCTGATCGGGGTTGGAGGCCGCGATGTTGATGTTCCAGCAGAACAGCGCCTGCATGCGGGCGGGGTCGGCGAGATCGCTGGCCAGATCCATGTGGCTCATCTTGCGCTCCGGCACCCGGCGCAGATGCGGGGCGGCCAGATAGTCGCCGTCGAGGCCTTTGCGTCCGCCGCCGTTGAGATAATAGAAGCCCGCACCCGGCTTTCCGAGATTGCCCGTCGCCGCGGGCAGCAGCGCCGCTGCGCGGAAGACATTGCCTCCCATGGGCTGGCGCTGCAGCCCCTGGCCCAACCACATCAGCGAAGGACCGCGGCCATAGATCCGCGCCGCCTCCTCGATGAGTGCCGCGGGAAGGCCGGTGACGGACTCGCCCCAGGCCGGGCCGCAGGCGTCGAGCTTGGCTTCCACCTCCTCCCAGCCCAGCGCATTGCGGGCGAGATAGCCGCGGTCGATCAGCCCTTCGCGGCGGATGACATGGAGGAGCGCGAAGGCCAACGCCGCATCGCTGCCGGGGAAGGGCTGTAGATGAAGATCGGCTGCCGCCGCGGTCGCGTGGCGGATCGGATCGATGACGATCTTGCGCGCCGGCGATTCCGGCAGCCATTGCTTATGGGCATGCGGCGCCGAGGAGGAGGGGTTGGCGCCCCAGACCAGGATGCAGGCCGAATCCCGTGCAGTGCGGGGATCGAAGCCGGTATAGGAGCTGCCGAAGACGAGGTCGAGCGCCACATGGCCGGCGAGGTTGCAGATGCTGTCGGGCTCGATCTCGCTCGCACCAACCCGGTTGAAGAAGCGCACCGGAAAACCGCCGGCGATGAGGGAGCAGGTGCCGGTGTAATGGGTGTGCCAGACCCCGGCTGGGCCGCGCTCGGTCAGGATGGCTCGCAGCCGGCCAGCGATCTCGCCCAGGGCTTCGTCCCAGCCGATGGCGGCGAAGCGTCCCTCGCCCTTGGGCCCGATGCGCTTCAGGGGATGCTGGAGCCGATAGGCGGGATCGCGCCAGACGCCGTTATAGGCGAGCGCGCATTTGCCGCAGAGGGCGCCGCGGGCGACCGGATGGTCGGGGTCGCCCAGCACCTTGGTGATGACGCCCCGGCGCTTGATCACGGCGATGCCGCAGCTGTCGTAGCAGTCGCGCGGGCAGGTTGTGCGGATGATCGTCTTGTCGCCGGCCATGGCTCTGCTCCAGTCCCGATTTGGCGAGGCTAGCTCCCGGGGTGCCGCTTTGAACAGGGCCAGTTTGGCCGCTACACTGCAGCCAGCCCCACCGACTGCACCCCCTCCATGATCGAGACCGAAGTGCAACGCACCCGGACCGGTATGCTCTATGCGCTCGCGACCTTCGGCGCCTGGGGTCTCAATCCTTTCTACTTCAAGGCGGTGGACGAGTTCCCGGCGATCGAGGTGCTGTCTCACAGGGTCGTCTGGTCGAGCCTGCTGCTGGCCGCGCTGATCTCATGGGGCCGGCAATGGCCGCGGGTCCGGGCCGCGGTGACGGCGCGGCGCACCCTCGCCACGCTGGCGCTGACCTCACTCATCATCGGCGGCAATTGGATGATCTACATCCACGCCATGAATAGCGATCAGGTGCTGGAGTCGAGCCTCGGCTATTTCATCAACCCGCTGGTCAATATCCTCTTCGGCCGTGTCTTCCTCGGCGAGCGGCTGTCGCGGACGCAGATGGTGGCCGTGGCGCTCGCCGCCATCGGCGTGCTCAATCTCGCCATCGCCTTCGGCGAGCCGCCCTGGCTTGCCCTCGGCCTCGCCGGGACCTTCGCCACCTACGGGCTGCTGCGCAAGCTCGCGCGCGTGGAAGCGCTTCCGGGCCTCTTCATCGAGACCCTGTTCCTGCTTCCGGTCGCGCTTGGCTTGCTTCTCGTCCTCGGCACGCGATTCGGGCGGATCGATCCGACCACCGACCTCCTGCTCGTCGCCGCCGGACCGGTGACGGCGCTGCCCTTGCTCTGGTTCACCCACGCCGCCCGCCGTCTCAAGCTTTCGGTCCTGGGCTTCTTCCAATATCTCTCGCCGAGCTGCCAGTTTCTGCTGGCAGTTTTCGCCTTTGGCGAGCATTTCGGGCCGGCCCACTATGTGACCTTTGCCTGCATCTGGACCGCGATCGCAATTTTCACGCTCGCGCCGCGCCTCACGCGATGATTACGAATAATTCATCCAGAGGCGCGTTGACGGCTTCGGAACTCAGCGCATAGTGAGGCCTTCACAGGGGTCGCATAGGAACGCCACCGGAACAAGGAGCTCGCATGAGCAAGTTGAACCGCATCGCCATGGCGCTGCTGCTGGCCCAGCCCCTCGTCGTGGGTGCCGGCGCGGCCTTTGCGTTCTCGCTGGTCGACCGCGATTCCACCCCCGGGCTCCCCGATTCCGATGCGGCGTTGAACAATCTTTCCGATAATTGGGTGGCGGAAGGCAGCACCCAGGCCGTGCCGCTCATCGTGGTCCTGCCGGTCGATCCCAGCAAGCTGCGCTAACCTGAATCACCTCCGCCGCTTGAGCGGCGCCGCAAAGGCTGGCGTGATCCGAGTTGCGGAACGCTCGAGGGGAAAACCGCGCCGCTTGATCTCATCCCTCCAAATCGTCCATTGATTTTCCGGCGGGGGGAGCAGCCAAGTTTGGCCATAGAAGATTGATGATCGACATCCTGAAGATCTTTGCGGCCTTGGCTTTGGGCTATCTGATCGGCAGCCTCAACACCGCCGTGATCGTCGGTAAAATATACGGCAAGGACATACGCAGCCATGGAAGCAAGAATGCCGGACTGACCAACGCTCTGAGGGTCCTCGGGAAATCTGCCGCTGCTCTTGTTCTTGCGGGCGATATATCGAAAGGGGTGATTGCCTGTCTTATAGGATTGGGCTTCGGCGTTTACGTTTATTCGGGTGAGGCCAGGGATTGCGTAAGCCTTCTGGCAGCGGGCGCAGGCGCGGTCATCGGGCATAACTGGCCGGTATATTTCGGCTTCAAGGGGGGCAAGGGAGCGCTTACAGGCGTGGCTGTGCTCTTGATGTTTGACTGGGGTATGGCGCTTATATGCCTTGGCTTTTTTGTGATCGTCGTCGCATCGACCCGTTATGTTTCCTTAGGCACGATATGTGCTGCTTTGCTTTTTGTGGTCATTTCGTTCCTGCCGGTCTTCGGACATACCTTCTATTTCAATGTTTTTGCCGTGGTAATGGCGTTGATCGTCGTCTTTAAGCATAAGGAAAATATGCGAAGGCTGCTCTCGGGAACGGAAAACAAGCTTTCCTTTGGTTCTTCCGGGGCCGCGCGCATCTAGTCGGGAACCCAGGCGATCCTCAGTACATTGGTGGCGCCCGGCGTGCCGAAGGGCACGCCTGCGGTGACCACGAGGCGCTGTCCCGGCTCGGCGAGGGCCTCCTCGCGCGCGATGCGGCAAGCCTTGTCCACCATCTCCGAGAAGCTGTTGACGTCGCTGGTCTCGACGCAGTGGGTGCCCCAGACGACGGCCAGTCGCCGCGCGGTCTCGCGCACGGCTGTGAGGCAGAGGATCGGCACCTCCGGCCGCTCGCGCGCCGCGCGCAGCGCCGTCGAGCCGGAGGTGGTGTAGGTGATGATCGCCGCGGCCGAGAGGGTATGGGCCACCTGTGCCGCCGCGGCGCTGATGGCGTCGGGCGCCGTGGCGTCGGGCTCGGGATGCTGGGCGCCCATCAGGCGGCGATAGAGCGGGTCACGCTCCACCCGGACGATGATGCGGTTCATCATGGAGACGGCGTCGATGGGATAGTGGCCCATGGCCGTCTCGGCCGAGAGCATCATGGCATCGGCGCCGTCATAGACGGCGGTTGCGACATCCGAAGCCTCGGCCCGGGTGGGGGCGGGGTGGTGGACCATGGAATCGAGCATCTGGGTCGCCACCACCACCGGCTTGCCGGCCAGGCGGCAGGCGCCGACGATGCGCTTCTGGGCACTGGGCACATCCTCCGGCGGCATCTCGACGCCGAGATCGCCACGCGCCACCATCACCGCATCGGCGAGCTGAATCAGCTCATCCAGGTGATGGAGGGCCTGGGGCTTCTCGATCTTCACCATGATTGCGGCACGCTTGCCGATGAGCCGGCGCGCCTCGGCAACATCCTCGGGACGCTGCACGAAGGAGAGCGCGATCCAGTCGCAGCCCATCTCGAGGCCGAACTGCAGATCGGTCCGGTCCTTCTCGGTGAGCGGCGAAAGGCCGAGGACCACGTCGGGCAGGTTCAATCCCTTGCGGTCGCTGAGATGCCCGCCGGTGACGACGATGGTCTCCGCATGATCGGCCGCCGCTTCCTTCACGGTGAGGCGAATGCGTCCGTCATCGAGAAGGAGCTGGGCGCCGGGCTCGAGCGAGACCAGCACCTCGGGATGGGGGAGGGGTGCCCGACTCCCGTCCCCCGGCTCGGGCGAGAGATCGAGGCGGAAGGGCTGGCCCGGCACGAGATCGACGCCGCCGCTTTGGAAGCGGCCGATGCGCAGCTTCGGCCCCTGGAGATCGACGAGCACGCCGATGGGCCGTCCCGTCTCCTGCT
>DATFRE010000469.1:0-3752 GCA_035263545.1 Dongiaceae bacterium | reverse complement strand
GCCATAATACTGGGTCAAGACGCCGCAGACCGTGGGCTCCAGAATCGAGGCGCTGCCCCAGACCACGGCGAAATGCCCGGCAGAGCGCCCGCGCTCCCGGGGCGAGACCACATCGGCGATGACCGTTTGGCCGACGGTGAGGAGCCCGCCGCCGCCGAGCCCCTGGATCGCGCGGAAGAGGATGAGGAGCGGCATGCTGGGCGCGAGTGCCGAAAGCGCCGAGCCGATCATGAACAGAATCAGGCTGAGATTGAGGATGCGGCGCCGGCCATAGAGGTCGCTGAGCTTCCCGACGATGGGCGTGATGCAGGTCGAGGTCAAAAGATAAGCGGTGACCACCCAGGAGATCAGGGTGAAGCCGCCGAGATCGGCGGCGATGGGCGGCAGCGCCGTGGCGACAATGGTCTGATCCAGCGCCGAGAGGAACAGCGCCAGCAGGGCGCCGATGACGATGACGCGGACCTCGGCAGGGGAAAGAGAAGACATTGACGGAGACCGGGCGGGCTGGGTGTTTCAGGCTTACTCCCGCGAGTAGCACGGGATCAACCCGCAAGGCCCTTCGCCGAGGCCGGCGAAGGGCAGCCATGTCGAAAACGCAAAGCGCGCCTGGCGTTTCAGGGCGGCGTGAGATGATACCGCGGTGGCGGATCCTCGGGGGAGGGGGCGGGAGCGCTTTGCGGGCGGATGCTTTCCGGATCGATGCTGCGCGGGAGCATATCGTCCCGGGTCCACCCCGCCAGCAGCACGACCCAATGGGTTCTGTGGGAGAAGCCGTAGCTGGCGCCGGAGACGGATTTGAGCGCACCGGTCTTGGCGTCATAGAGCGTGGCCGCGAACTTCGCCACGCCCCGGGTCTCGGCCCTCTTCAGCAGCGCGACCTCGGGCAGGCTGAGCGTTCCGGCCAGCGGGATGGGCACCCCCGTTGCCGGGATGCCCAGCAGGAAACCGTCGCTGTCGGTGGAAAGCGCGCCTGACCGGATGGCCAGCACCATATCCGCCTTGCTCCTGTCGGGGTTCAGCCGGCCGCCGGCAAGGAGCACGCGCTCGGTGATGCTGGCGACTGCATATTTGGAATCCGTCCCCTCGAAGTCGCTGGTATCGAGATAGACGCTGGTGCTTTTCGGAACATCCAGCTTCAGCCCTTCGACCGCCCGATCGATGGCGGTGGAGATGAGGAGCTCCTCCGTCGCAGTGCGCGGCGGGTTGCTTTCCCGTGTCAAGCTGCAGGCGGTGAGCACAAGGATGCAGGCGAAAGCGGCAGGACGCATGGACGAACTCGGATGCGGCGGGAGGGAACCACGACAGTTCCCGCCCAACGCCCGAGCTTGCCGGCGGTATCCCGCCTTGCGTTAATTTCACCGGAACGAAACAGACGGCATGATCGCAGCAAAATAGCCATTGCCGAATCGCGCCGGGGGCGCCAACTGGGTGGAAGGCGCGTTGGAGACCTCATGACGGATCTTGCGAGCTACAGGGACCGGCCCTTCGTCTTCTTCCTCGGCTATATGCGCCGGCGGGCGGGGATGCATGCCGGGCTCTTCCTGGCGGTGGTGGCTGCGGCCGCCTGCCAGGTCAGCACGCAATATGGGATCAAGTTCCTGGTCGATACGCTGGCCCTCGGGCATCAGGCGGGGGACCGGATCTGGCTCGCCTTCGCCTTCCTGATCGCCATGATCGCCGGCGACAATCTGCTCTGGCGCCTGGCCGGGCAGTTCGCCAGCCGCGTCATCGTCCTCGTGACCGGCGACCTGCGCCAGGATCTCTTTCGTTATGTCACCGGCCATGCGCCGAGCTATTTCGCCGACCGCCTGCCCGGCACGCTGGCGAGCCGCATCACCGCGGCCGCCAATGCCGTGTTCACCATGGAGAACATGTTCGCCTGGAATCTGGTGCCGCCGGTGATGGTGATCGCGGGCGCCATCCTCTATCTCTCCCGGATCAGCCTCGGCATGACCGCAGGTCTCGTCGCCGCGGCCGGGCTGATGGTCCTCGTGCTCTTCCGTCTCGCCGCTGCGGGCAAGCCGCTGCACCGGCATTTCGCCAACAAGGCCGCCGCTGTCGATGGCGAGATGGTCGATGTGCTGGGCAATATGGGGCTGGTGCGCGCCTTCGGCGGGATCCGCCGCGAGCTCCAGCGTCTCGGCGAGACCATCGGCCATGAGCTCGGCGCCCGGCGCCGCAGCCTGCTCTATCTGGAGCGGCTGCGTCTCGCCCATGCCGGCGTCACCATCCTCCTGACCCTGGGGCTGCTGAGCTGGGCCATCAGGCTTTGGCAGCAAGGGGAGGCCAGCGCCGGCGATGTGGTGATGGTCGCGACCCTTGGCTTTACGATCCTGCAGACGACCCGCGACCTGGCCGTGGCCCTGGTGGATGTGACCCAGCATCTCGCCCGCCTGCATGAGGCCATGGGCGTGCTGCTCCTGCCCCATGAGATCAAGGACCAGCCGGGGGCCGTTGCACTCGAGGCCGCGGGTGGGGCCGTTGATTTCGAGCACATCGCCTTCCGCTATCCGGGCCGGGGGCCGACCTTCGAGAACTTCGATCTGAAGCTCGCGGCCGGACAGCGGGTCGGGCTGGTGGGCGAGTCCGGTGCCGGCAAGACGACGCTGCTCGCTTTGCTCCAGCGCTTCTACGATGTCGATGGCGGGCGCATCCTGATCGATGGCCAGGATATCGCGATGGTGACCCAGGAGAGCCTGCGCCAGGCCATCGCGGTGGTCCCGCAGGACATCTCGCTCTTCCACCGCTCGGTGCTGGAGAACATCCGCTACGGCCGGCCCGAGGCCAGCGATCAAGAGGTCTGGGAGGCGGTCGAGGCCGCGCGCTGCGCGGACTTCATCCGCGCGCTGCCCCAGGGCATCGACACCATCGTCGGCGAGCGCGGGGTCAAGCTCTCCGGCGGCCAGCGTCAGCGCGTCGCGATTGCGCGCGCGCTACTGAAGAACGCGCCCATCCTGCTGCTGGACGAGGCGACCTCCGCTTTGGACACGGAATCGGAGGAGGCCATCCGCGCCGCCCTCGACCGGCTGATGCAGGGTCGCACGGTCATCGCCATCGCCCATCGCCTCTCGACGCTGCGCAACTTCGATCGCATCGTCGTCATGCAGACGGGCCGGGTGATGGAGGACGGCCCACCCGACCAGCTCCTGCGCGCCGACGGGCCTTATCGAAAGCTGATCCGCCGCGAGATGAGCCGGCTCTCGGCGGCAGCTTAGGGATGACACTTATTCTGCGAGGGTCAGCGGCCGGCAGACTGTCTCGAGGGGCTTGCGCTCGGCGGCGACGCCCCAGATGAGCAGCACCACCGCCGCCCCCAGCATCAGCGCCGCGCCGATCAGATAGCCGATGAAGACTTCCTGGCGCGAGCCGGTCTCGATCAGCCGGCCGAAGAGCAGCGGCCCCGCAATGCCGCCGAGGCCCGTGCCCACGGAATAGAACACGGCGATTGCCATGGCCCGTACTTCGAGCGGGAAGGTCTCGCTGACTGTGAGATAGGCCGAGCTCGCCGCCGCCGAGGCGAAGAAGAAGACGATCATCCAGGCGACGGTCTGGCCCGTGGCGCTGAGCTGGCCTTGCTGGAAGAGATAGCCGCTCACCGCCAGCAGGAGGCCGGAGAGGATGTAGGTGCCGGCAATCATGGGCTTGCGCCCGATGCTGTCGAAGAAATGGCCGAGCAGGAGCGGTCCCAGAAAATTGCCCGCGGCAAAGGGCAAGATGTACCAGCCGATACGATCGGCGGGCACGCCGTAGAA
>DATFRE010000468.1:0-2292 GCA_035263545.1 Dongiaceae bacterium | reverse complement strand
CGCTTCGGCCGGCCGCCGGAGTTCGGGGCGGCCTGCGCCTTCCTCTGCTCGGTCCATGCCGGCTACATCACGGGGCAGAACTGGCTGCTCGATGGCGGGGCCTATCCGGGGACCTATTGACGCCGGCAGTTCTTGACAATCGACAACGTCTGTTCTCTATTTGTTCCATAGCAAACAGGCCTTGTCGCAATGTCACAGCTGGACGGCCGGGATGGAATCCACCGCCACCATCCTCCATGCGGATCTGGACGCCTTTTACGCCTCGGTCGAGCAGCTGCTCGACCCCTCTCTGCGGGGGAAGCCCATCGCCGTTGGGAGCGGGGTCGTACTCGCCGCCTCCTACGAGGCCAAGGCCTTCGGCGTCCGCAGCGGCATGCCGGGCCGGCGCGCAAAGGAACTCTGCCCTCAGATCGTCTTCGTCGGCGGGCATTTCACGGAGTATCAGCGGCTGGGCGATGCCGCGATCGGCGTCCTCGGTGATTTCACGCCGCTGGTCGAGCGGCTCTCCATCGACGAGGCCTTCGCCGATGTCGTCGGCTGCACCCGTCTCTTCAGCTCGCCAGAGGAGATCGCGCGGAAGATCCGCCGGAGAGTGCGGGAAGAACTAGGACTGCCGATCTCGGTCGGCGTGGCGCGCACCAAGCATCTGGCGAAGATCGCCTCCCAGGTCGCCAAGCCCGACGGGCTGGTGGTCGTCGATCCGGCGGCGGAGCTTGCCTTCCTGCACGATCTGCCGGTCGAGCTGATGTGGGGCGTGGGTCCGGTCACCCAGGCGCGGCTGGCCGAGGCCGGGGTGCGCTCCATCGGACAGCTGGCACAGACGCCGGGCTGGTCGCTCGAGCGGCTGCTCGGGCCCGCCGCGGGCGAGAAGCTGGCGGCGCTGGCCTGGAATCGCGATCCGCGGGAGATCGAGACCCGCCGCCGCGCGCATTCGGCGGGCGCGCAATCGGCGCTCGGCCGCAAGCCCGCCAAGGAGCGGGTCTTCCGCCCGGCGCTGCGCCATCTCGCCGACAGGATCGCCTCGCGGCTCAGGGCCAAATCCCTGGCCGGCCGGAACGTGACGGTCCGCGTCCGCTTCGCCGATTTCCGCGCGGTCACCCGCTCCCTCACCTTGGAGGCACCGGTCTCGGCGACGATCGTGCTCGCCGAGATCGCCGAAGCTCTGGTGCGCCGGGCGCTTGCGGACCATCCGCGGGAAAAGAGCATCTCACTGCTGGGAATCTCCGTCTCCGATCTCGATCGGGAATTGGAGGTGCAGATGGATCTGCCGTTCGGGCTCGGCGATGAAGGGCGGCGCCCCGGCAGCCGGAAGGCCATGGCGCAGCGCCTGGCCGACGGCGCCGTCGATGCGATCCGCGACCGCTTCGGCTGGGAGGCGGTCGGCTACGGCTCCGCCGCACTCGGCCTCAATCACTCGGTGCCCGATGCGTTCCGCGAACTGGCCGAACGGGAGTTGTAGGAACCGCGGATCAGGGGCAGAGGCGCGAGGGATCGGCGCTGTCGCAGACGCTGACCTGGTCGAAATATTTCTGCCAGGCCGCTAGCGCGGCAGCGTCGAAGGGCGGCTTGGCGATGGTGAAGGGTGCCGTGCGCAGCACGCGCTGCACCAGATAGAAATTCGCCTTGCCGCTGATCGCCTGGAAATAGGTGATCTCGCCCTTGCCCGTCTCCTTCACCTTCCCGCAATAGGTGATCCAGCGCGCCGCCGGCAGGCCGCTCGTCGTCCCATGACCGAGGCCGTCGACATGAAAGGCATCGCAATTGACCTTGAAGCCGTCGGTCACCTTCTGCTGCAGGGCCTCGGGTCTGGTCCCGCCACGGCCATGAAAGACCTCGACATTGATCATCTCCGACCAGCTGTCGACGCTCTGCCCCGGCGGCACGTATTCCACCATGCTGATGCCGTTGCCATGGGCGTCATAGATCTTGACCCAGCCGGCCGGCATGGGCGGGACGAGAAGATTCTCGCCCTGCATGGCGGCTTCCGCCGCGAGCGGCAGGCCGAGAACAAGGAGTAGGATGAGAGCGAGTCGGTGCATGGCGAAGCGGCTTGACGCCTATGAAGGAAGCGCGCCGCTCGCCTGGGCCCGGCGATAGGCAAGCCCGGCGACCGCGAGATCGCCGACGGCGATACCGCGAAACACGAAGGCCGTCCGTTCCTGGGGGCTCTTGCGACCCGGCAGTTCGCCTGCGACCAAGGCCGCGAGGTCGCCGGCAACAAGATCGGGAGCGACCATGGGCTTGGCCATCTTGGCCTCCTGCTCGAGATCGTCGATGACGATGCGCTCGAAG
>DATFRE010000467.1:0-4857 GCA_035263545.1 Dongiaceae bacterium | reverse complement strand
TTCCCCCTGGACCGGCGGCGACAGCCTGCCCACCAACCCGCTGGCCTGCGACAACACGCCGGGCACCGCCACGGCGAAGCCCTATGACGGCGCCCAGCCCACCGGTGCCCCGGATCTGAAGGGCAAGAAGATCAACGTGGTCGATATCCCGAAGCTGATCGGCATCGGCTATTTCAACGCCACCTCCAAGGGCATCGCGGATGCGGCCAAGGAGCTGGGCAATGTCGATGTCAAGACCGATGGACCAACCAAGGCCAATATCGACGAGCAGATCACCTTCATCGACAACTACATCACCAGCGGCGTCAACGGCATCCTCTTCGCCGCCAACGATCCCGTCGCCATCGCCCCAGTGCTGAAGAAGGCGCTGTCCAAGGGCATACATGTGGTGGGCTATGATGCCAACTCCACCCCCGACGCCCGGGAATGGTTCGTCAACCAAGCCCAGTTCAACGGCATCGCGAAGTCGATGGTCGACGACATGGCGAAGGAGATCGGCGAGGACGGGTCCTTCGCCATCGTGACCTCGACCTTCACCACCCCGAACCAGGCGCGCTGGATCTCCGAGATGGCGGCCTATCAGGCCAAGTGCCATCCGAAGATGAAGTGGCTGGAGACGGTGGAGGCCCAGGAGGACAACATCCTCTCCTTCAACCAGGCGACCGCTCTCATCAACAAGTATGGCGACCAGCTAAAGGGTCTCTTCGGCATGACCAGCGTCGCCACCCCGGCCTCGGCCGAGGCGGTGACGCAGGCGGGAAAATGCGGCCAGATCGCCGTGGTCGGCCTCGCCACGCCCAATGCGATGAAGCCCTATGTGGCCAAGGATTGCGTGAAGTCGGTGGTGCTGTGGAACCCGGTCGATCTCGGCTATGCGGCGATGTTTGTCCTGCGCGCCGCGGTTGACGGTGATCTCAAGCCCGGCGCCACCTCGGTCAAGGCCGGCAAGCTGGGCGAGCTCCAGATCATCAATGGCAGCGAGGTGCTGCTCGGCCCGCCGACGACCTTCACCAAGGAGAACATCAACAACTTCGATTTCTGACGTGAAAGCCCTTTTCCCTCTCCCGCTTTGCGAGGCAGGAGAGGGAAAGCGGGGTGAGGGTCGTGGCCGCCCATTAAAGATCGGTAACCCGCGGCCGAAGGTTACAGCGGTAGCGCATTTTTGCCGGCTGGAAACGCCGCCGTAGCGGGGACTTCCCAGATTTCACCCATCGTCGATCGCAAAGGAGAGAAACGATGGGTCAGGAATTGAACGCCACAGAGCTGAAGGCCGTGCGGGACGCGCGCCGGGGCCGCAACCGGGTGCGCCGGCTGCACCATCATGCGGTGCGGACGGACGACATGGAGGCGACGCGCCGGTTCTACGAGGATATCCTCTGCCTGCCGTTGGTCGTCGCTATGAAGGAGAGCCTTGACCGGATCGGCGGCGAGCCGATTCCGTTCCTCCACTGCTTTTTCGAGCTGGGAGATGGCAGCCTGCTTGCCTTCTTCCAGTTCCCGCCCGAGGCCTATGGGCCGGCGGACAAGCTGCCGAAGGATCCGATCGATCACCACATCGCGGTCGCGGTGGCGGAATTCAGCGATATCGAAAGGGTGAAGGCGGCTCTCGAGAGCCACGGTCATCCCTGCTGCGGCATCAATCACGGATTCTGCTATTCGCTCTATGTCCGCGATCCCAACGGCATGGTGCTCGAATTCGTCTGCGATGCGCCGTGCGCGCTCGCGATCTACGAGCGGGCCGCGCGCAAGGCGCATGAGGCGCTCCTGTCATGGCGCATGGGCGAGGTCGACCCGGACCCGGCGGACCGCGTGCACGTCGACTTTCCTCTGCCCACCTCGCCGGTCGAGGACATCGCGAAGGTCATGCAGCGCGGCTAATCTAGGGAACACTCGGTACGGCGCCTGGGCGGGGCTTGATCACAACGGTGCAGGAGAGCCCCGACACCAGGCGCACCGAGGGCGGCACATCCTCGAGATGGATGCGCACGGGGAAGCGCTGGGAAAGGAGGGCCAAAGCTTCGCCGGGGCAGCCTCGGTGCTGCTCATGGGCGGATCGTCCGCCTGTCGCGGACGTCGATGCCGCGATTCTTGAATCGACCTTTGCCTTATGGAGGAATTCCGCCGGGAGATCCAGAGCGGGTCGCGAACCTCTCTGCCACTGGTGTCGCCGACCTGATAGAAAGAGCGCGATGCTGAAGCAATGGAGCGAGATGACATCGCGCGAGATCGCCGGGCTCGGCGATCCGACGGTCGTCATCCTGCCGGTGGCGGCGACCGAGCAGCATGGCCCGCATCTTCCAACCGGGACGGATGCCTTGATCCTGCAGGGCATCCTGGAGGCAGCCGCGCGGCGGAAGGAAATGGCCGATGCGGTGGCGCTGCCCCTGCAGGCCATCGGCTGGTCGAGGGAGCACGGCAATCTGCCGGGCACGCTCTCCCTCGAGGCGGAGATCCTCGTTGCGGGCTGGACCGCGCTCGGCGCGTCCGTCGCGGCCGCGGGCCTGCGGCGCCTGCTGATCCTGAACGGCCATGGGGGCAATCCGCCGGTGATCGCCGTCACGGCCATGCGGCTGCGCAGCGACCATGACCTGCTCGTGGCCCAGGTCCACTGGGAAGCGCTGGCTGATCCCGCGGCGCTGGCGCCGGCGGAGGCGCCGGATCGGGACTGGCATGCGGGCTGGATCGAGACCTCGGTCATGCTCCATCTGCGCCCCGAGCTCGTGGCGATGGAGCAGGCCGCAGCAGCGGAGATGCTCTACCCCGAGGGGCTGCCGCCCGACGGGCCTGCGCCCTGGGCCTGGATGACGACGGATTTGAATCGAAGCGGGGTGATCGGCGATCCCCGGCTCGCCTCGGCCAGTTTGGGCCAGGCGCTGGTCGAGCGGGCGGTGGAGGGACTCGTCGATCTCGTCGGCCGCATGGCCGCTGCAGACTGGCCGTCCTGAAGCGTTTCCGCCAAAGGCGGAATCGCTCCAGGGCTGTTTGTCGTTACGCTCAAGCGCCGCGCGGGCTGTGGGCCTAGGCCGCCTCGCGCCGGACCTCCACTTCCAGATTCTGGACGCGACGGATCTCCGGCGCCGGCGCGTATTCATCGGGGATGGCGCAGAGATGCCAGCGCATCATCCAGCGGCCCATCCATCGGCCTGCTGTGAGGCAAGCGAAGGGCACGGCCAGAGCGCAAGCGCCCAGTGTCGGCACCGCCCAGACGAGCCCGCCGGGCGCAAGGGCCGCGAGGCCTGCTGCCAGGAGCGAGCCGAAAAGCAGCTGCGGCCAAAGTCCACGCAAGGCCTCGCCGAGGGGAATCCTGTGGCCATCGCGGTTCTGCGGCTGCCAGGCGACGCGCCGGCCGAATCCGAGCCCCGCCAGGAACAGCGTCTGGGCGACCATCATGATCGGGCCCATGATCAGGCTGAAAACGGCATCGATCAGGGCGCCAGCCAGGAGACGCCGGGTGCCGCCATAGGCCGCGCGCCGGGCGGGCTGCAGCAGGATATCGATCACCCCCAGAAGCCTCGGGGCGAAGCCGATCAGGAGCGTGGCGATATAGAGGGCGAAGGCTAGCGCCGAGGGGTAGGAGGCGTTTGCACCCGCTACGGGGGATGGCAATGCGCCAAGGAGGCCCGCGATCAGCATCAGAACCCAGAATGGCGCCCCCAGATACATGAAGATGGCATTGAGGAGCTGGAAGCGCCCCATGGGGCGCAACCCCGGCCGGGCGAGGAGCCGGAGATATTGCACATTGCCCTGGCACCAGCGCAGGTCGCGCTTGATGAAATCGGGCAGGCTCGGCGGATTTTCTTCCCAGCTCTCGAACTCGTCGGCGATGACGCGGACCTCGTAGCCCGCCGCTCGCATCAGCGCCGCCTCCACCTGGTCGTGACTCAGCACATGGCCGCCGAGGGGCGGATCGCCGGGAAGGAGCGGCAGGCGGCAATGGGCGACGAAGGGCGCCAGGCGGATGATCGCGTTATGCCCCCAATAGGGACCACTCGGCCCCTGCCACCAGGCAATGCCGGTGGTGTGGGTGCGCATGCTGTGGCGCATGCCGAACTGGAATATCCGTACGAAGGCGCTGGCCGCCGGTTGGCCCACGACCAGGGTCTGGAGGATGCCCAGGCGCGGGTTCGCCTCCATGACGCGCACCAGGCGCAGCATGGCGTCAGCCGACATCAGGCTGTCGGCGTCGAGCACGATCATGTGGTCATAGCCGGCGGCACGCTCCGCGAAATCGCGCAGATTGCCCGCCTTGAATCCGATGTTCGCGGGCCGGCGTCGATAGTGGAGGAAGCCGGGCCGCGGATGGCGGGCCTTGAGGGCTGCGAAGTGGTGCTCCTCCGCTGCGACGATGGCCCCCTGGCCGCTGTCGCTCAGCAGATGGAAAGCGAAGTGATGCGACCAGGCCGTGGCCTCGAGGCTTTCGATCATGGCCTCGAGCCGGGTGAAGACGCGGGCCACGTCCTCATGGCGGATGGCGAGGCAGACCGCTATGCGCGAGGCGATCGGCGCCTCTTTCGGCGTGCGGCGCAGAGCGGGATTGGTAAAGCCAGCCGGGTCGGCAACCAGCCGCAGAATCACGAAGCCGATGAGGGAGTTCCAAAAGGCCAGCAAGGTCCAGGGCATGCCGGCGAGAAAGAGGATCAGGATCGCCAGCCGCGACCAGGACCAGCCGCCGCTGCCCAGCACCTCGGCCATGGCGATGGTGAAGCCGAGCAGGCTTCCGGCCGTCAGCCCGAAGACCGCCAGGCGGCGGCCGATAAGCGTTTCCCCGGCAGTGCTTTCCATCACCACTCTGTTATATCGGGCGCCGATCACCCGGGTGTAAAACTTGTGTGAGGGGAGAGTTCGCGGTGGCGCCTA
>DATFRE010000466.1:0-2491 GCA_035263545.1 Dongiaceae bacterium | reverse complement strand
CCCTTCGTCGTCATCAATTGCGCGGCCATGCGCGCTGACCGGCTGGAAGTCGAGCTTTTCGGCAGCGAGAGCCTCGGCGAGCGGGCCGACGGCCCGACCAAGGTCGGAACGCTGGAGCAGGCCCATGGCGGCACGCTGCTTCTCGACGAGGTCGCCGATATGCCCATCGAGACCCAGGGCAAGATCGTGCGGGTGCTGCAGGAGCAGACCTTCGAGCGTGTCGGCGGCGCCACGAGGGTGGAGGTGGATGTCCGCGTCATCGCCTCGACCAACCGCGACCTGACCGAGGAGATGCAGGCCGGCCGCTTCCGTCAGGATCTGTTCTACCGGCTCAATGTCGTTCCTATCCGCATGCCGAGCCTGCGCGAGCGCCGCGAGGACATTCCGCTGCTGCTCGATCACTTCATGCGCCGCTCCGCCGAGATCTCCGGTCTGCCGGCGCGCAGCATCGGGCCGGACGCGCTCGCTTGGCTTCAGGCCTATGACTGGCCGGGTAATGTCCGCCAGCTCCGCAATGTCGTCGACTGGCTGTTGATCATGGCTCCGGGCGAACCGGGCGAGCTGATCCGCGCCGACATGCTGCCGCCCGACATCGGCTCCATTGCGCCTTCGCCGCTGCGTGGCAATGACGGGCTGGAGATGATGTCGCTGCCGTTGCGCGAGGCCCGCGAGGTGTTCGAGCGCCGCTATCTCGATGCCCAGGTGAGCCGCTTCGGCGGCAACATCTCCAAGACGGCCGCCTTCATCGGCATGGAGCGCTCGGCGCTGCATCGCAAGCTGCGGGCGCTTGGCATTACCTCCAGCGACCGCGCGGAGCGGGGCGAGGGCTGACGCTTTCGCGCTCGGGAGCGATCGACGGCATAAGGACGACGGAATGATCGCGCGGCGATGTCTGCGCGGGAGGGGGAGATGCCGCGCTTTGCCTATGTGAACGGACGTTATCTGCGCCATGCCGTGGCGAAGGTCCATATCGAGGACCGCGGCTATCAATTCGCCGACGGCGTCTATGAGGTCATCCATGTCGTGGCGGGCCGGTTGATCGATGCCGGCCCGCATTTCGACCGCTTCGAGCGCTCCCTCGCCGAGCTTGCCATCCGGCCGCCCATGTCGAGGGCCGCGCTCCGCCTCGTTCTCAGCGAACTTCTGGCGTTGAACGGCATCGAGAAGGGGCTGCTCTATTTCCAGGCGACACGGGGTGTCGCCCCACGAGATCACAAATTCCCCCAAGCCAGCCGGACCAGCCTGGTGGCGACGGCGAAGCATCAGAAGCCTCTGGCGCCGGCCCTGCTGGAGAAGGGTGTCTCGGTTATCACGATCCCGGACATCCGCTGGCGGCGCTGCGACATCAAATCTCTCGCCCTCCTGCCCAATGTGCTGGGCAAACAGCGGGCGATCGAGGCGGGCGCCTATGAGGCCTGGCAGGTGGACGAGGACGGCCGGATCACCGAGGGCACCACGACCAATGCCTGGATCGTCACCACCGAAGGCAGCCTGGTGACGCGGCCCCTGGGAGCAGAGATCCTGCCCGGCATCGTTCGCCGGGCACTGGTCGCAATTCTCGGCGAGATGGAGGTCGGTTTCGACCAGCGGTCCTTCAGCCTGGCGGAGCTACGCCAGGCGAAGGAGGCCTTCCTCACAAGCAGCAGTGGATTCCTTCTGCCCGTGACCCGCATCGACGGAACGCCGGTCGGCGAGGGCGGCGTCGGTGCGCTGACCCGGGAGCTTCGCCGGCGCCTCGACGTGGAGGTCGCGCGACAAAGCGCCGCATGACCAAAGCTTCGCCCGGATACGATGTCAGCAGCGGCGCCCGCCCGCGGGCGCTTCTCTTCGATTGGGACAATACCCTTGTCGACACATGGGACGTGATCACGGATGCCCTGAATGCCGTCTACGACGCCTTCGGCATGCCGCTCTGGACCATCGCCGATTCGAAGGCGCGCATCCGTGAATCCATGCGCGAAGCCTTCCCGAAAACCTTCGGTGATCGGGCAAAGGACGCGGGCCGCATCTTCTCCGACTATTTTGCCCTGCATCATCTGGAGCGCCTGCGGGCGATGCCGGGAGCGGGCGAGCTCCTGCAGGCGCTTGCCGGCAGTGGCCTCCATCTGGGGGTGGTCAGCAACAAGCGGGGCCGGTTCCTGCGCCTGGAGGCCGAGCATCTGGGCTGGACGGGCCATTTCGCCCGGCTGGTCGGCGCTGCGGATACCAAGCTGGACAAGCCGGCCGTCGAGCCGGTGGAACTGGCGCTCTCGGGCAGCGGCATCCTGTGCGGGGCCGAGGTGTGGTTCATCGGCGATACCGACATCGATATGCGCTGCGCCCTCAACGCCGGCTGCTTTCCCGTTCTGCTCCGGCCCGAGCCGCCGGCGGCCGGGGAGTTCGAGGCCCATCCCCCCGCGATTCACCTGCCGGATTGCGCCGGGCTCACGGCACGGCTGCGTGCTCTCGGGGTGTTGCCGCCCCCGAATATGTGATAGGCAACCCCGTTCTC
>DATFRE010000465.1:0-3402 GCA_035263545.1 Dongiaceae bacterium | reverse complement strand
GCGAACTCGTCGGAGGCGGCATCCTCCTCCAGCAGCCGCGCGACCGTCGCGAGCTTGGGCGAGAGCCGCGCCCAGTCATCGAGCGCCTGCTGCAGGCTCTGGGCGATTTCCGGCACGCGCCGTGCCCGCGCGAGGTCGCGGCTGACGACGATGAGCGTCCCGTCCCGCCCGCCCCCCTTCAGGCTGGCGAGCTTCATCGCGCCTTCTTCGCCCCCTCTGTCTTCGCCCCCTCTTTCTTCGCCTCAGTCTCTGGTTTCGGCTGCCAGCTCTCGACATAGCCCGCCCATTCGGCGCCTGCCATCGCCGGCCCGGGGTCGAGGGCGTCGCGGGTATCGATCATCACCGCATATTCATCGGTGCTGTTGCGCTTGGGCGTCAGCATGCCGGCAAGCGCCTTCGGATGGGGCCCATGGGTGAAGCCGCAGGGATGGAAGGTCACCATGCCCGGGCGGATGTTGTCGCGGCTGAAGAAATCGCCGGCGTGATAGAAGATCACCTCGTCGTAATCGTCGTTGTTGTGGAAGAACGGCACCTTGAGCGCGCCCGGATCGGATTCGAACGGCCGGGGCGCGAAGGTGCAGACGACGAAGCGCTCGCCCAGGAAGGTCGTATGGGCCGAGGGCGGCAGATGATAACGGTGGCTCATCAACGGCCTGATATCGGCGATGTTGAGGCGCACCGGCGAGAGATCGCCATGCCAGCCCACGGCGTCCAGGGGATTGAAGGGATATGTGACGGTCGAGATCTCGCCGCGGCGCTTTACCTTCACCTGCCAGCGGCTCTCGGTCTGCTGGGCGCGGAAGGCATCGTCGATCTGGGGGATGTCGAGCACCCCCGGATCGAAGATCGCATGCTGGCCGACCAGGCCCTTCTCCGGCAGGCGATAGGAGCCGCCGGTCGCCTCGATCAGGAGCAGCGCCATGGGCTCGCTCGGATCGAGCCGCCACATGGTGGAGCGTGGCAGCATGACATAATCGCCGGCCTTCAGCGCCAGATGGCCATAGTCGCAGAAGAGATCGCCCTTGCCCTGATGGATAAAGAGCAGCTCGTCGCCATCGGCATTGCGCGCGAGGAACTCCATCGCGCCTGCGAGTTGCCACCAGCGGAGCTTCACCTGGGCATTGCCCAGCACCAGCGGGGCCTCCCAAGGCGAGCCGGTTGCGCCGGCCAGCTTCGTCAGGTCGAAGGCCCGGGGCCGGAGCGGGCCTTCCCAGCCCGTCCAGCCTGTGGGCGGATGGCGGTGATACATATGCGTGGCGGGGCCGAAGAAGCCCTCCTTGCCCAGCTCGCGCTCGAAGGTCCCCGCCGGCAGATCGGCATGGGCCTGGCGCGAGGTTTCGCCGGCGCGTTGCGGCAGGGAAATCCAGCGGCGGCTCATCCGTGCTCTCCTCCCTCTGATTCGTCATTCCCGCGAAAGCGGGACTCCAGGGCTCAGGCCTGCTGTGTCTTATCGGGGGTCAGCACGCCGCGCGCAATCTGATCCTGCTCGATGGATTCGAACAAGGCGCGGAAATTGCCCTCGCCGAATCCCTCATCGCCCTTGCGCTGGATGATCTCGAAGAAGATCGGGCCGATCACCGTCTGGGTGAAGATCTGCAGCAGGAGGCCCCCGCCCGGCGCGCCGTCGAGCAGGATGGCATTGCTCGTCAGCCGCGCCACATCCTCGCCATGGCCCGGCAGGCGGGTCGCAAGATTGGCGTAGTAGGTGGCGGGCGGCGGGGCCATGAAGCGCACGCCGTGGGCGGCCAGGCCCTCGACCGTGGCGTGGATATCCTCGGTGCCGAGCGCGATATGCTGGATGCCCTCGCCGCGATAGGCGTTGAGATATTCCTCGATCTGGCTCTTGTCGTCGGCGGATTCATTGATTGGGATGCGGATCTTGCCGCAGGGGCTGGTCATGGCCCGGCTCCTGAGGCCCGTCAGCTTGCCCTCGATGTCGAAATAGCGGATCTCGCGGAACTCGAAGAGACGGGAATAGAAGTCCGCCCAGACATCCATGCGCCCGCGATGCACGTTGTGGGTCAGATGATCGATAGTGGAAAGGCCGAGGCCCGCCGGGCTCGGGAGCGGGTCGAGGGTTGCGCCCTCCAGCGCGACGAAATCGACATCGTAGATCGAGCCCCGCGGCCCGTAGCGGTCGACCAGGTAGATGAGGCTCCCGCCGATGCCCTCGATGGCCGGGATGTTGAGCTCCATCGGCCCCGTCTTCTGCGGCACCGGCCGGGCGCCGAGCGCGACCGCGCGCTTGAAGGCGGCCGCCGCGTCCTTGACCCGGAAGGCCATGGCGCAGGCGCTCGGCCCATGCACCCGGGCGAAGGCCTGGCCGAAGCTGTCGGGCTCGGCATTGACGACGAAGTTGATGTCCCCCTGGCGATAGAGCGTCACCTGCTTGGCGCGGTGGCGGGCGATGGCGCGAAAGCCCAGGCTCTCGAAGAGCCGGCCCAAAGCCTCGGGCTGGGGGGCGGTATATTCGACGAACTCGAACCCGTCGGTGCCCATGGGGTTGGGCCAATGGGGGTTGGGCAAATCCTGGGGGACAGCGGTCGCGGCCATGGCGGAGACTCCCGTCAGATTGCGGTTTGGAATGAGTTTATGTTAGATGGTCCGGCATTTCCTTGCGATCCACTTCGATCTCCTGGGAATCGGTGGCATTTTGTGCCACCAGTGAGCCTTGTGAAGGCATGACATGGCCGACGACCCTTTCGATCCTGCCGATCTTCGGATCCTGACGGCGCTGCAGAGCGAGGGCCGCTTAGCCAATGTGGATCTCGCCGAGCGCGTCGGCCTCTCGCCCTCGCCTTGCCTCCGGCGCACCAAGCAGCTCGAGGCGAGCGGCACCATCCGCGGCTATGTCGCGCTGCTCGACCGCAAGCGCCTGGGCTTCGGCGTCGAAGCCTTCGTCCAGGTCAGCCTCGAGCGCCATCAGGACCGCTTCGACCGCGCCTTCCGCGAGGCGGTGCTGAGCCATCCGGAGATCGTCGGCTGCTATGTCATGACCGGCGAGATGGATTATCTCCTCCATGTGCTGGCCCGCGATCTGGAAGCTTATGGCCGCTTCACCCTCGACATCCTGCTGAAGATGCCGGGGGTGAAGGATGTGAAATCGAGCCTGGCTTTGGAGGTGGTGAAGGATTCGACCGCCCTGCCGCTGAACGGTCCGGCGCCGGCGAAGAAGACGCGCGGCCGATGATTGCCTCGACGCTGATCGAGATTCCCGCGGGCCGGGGTGCGGCGGTCGCGCTCACGGCCGGCGAAGCCCTCCGCCTCGTCAACAGCTTCGGCAGCCAGGTCGTCGATACCTGGGCGCTCAACCGGCAGGACACCAGCGAGTATCTCTCGGTCGAGCACACGCGGCATGCTCTTCGATCTCTTTCCCGGCAAGGGCGACCGGCTGTTCAGCAA
>DATFRE010000464.1:0-4631 GCA_035263545.1 Dongiaceae bacterium | reverse complement strand
ATGAAGGGCGTGGCAAGCTCGTCGCGCATCCAGGCTTCCAGCCGCAGTATCTTGGCGAGGTCGAGATGGTTCGTCGGCTCGTCCAGCAGCAGCAGATCGGGCTCGGCCACCGCGGCCCGGGCGATCAGCACCAGGCGCCGCCAGCCGCCGCTGAGGGATTTCAGCGGTTTTGCCGCCTGCGCCTCGTCGAAGCCGAAGGCCGAGAGGATCGCCTCGGCGCGATAGGCGAAGACCTCGCGCTTCGCCGGTGCCATGCCGTCGGCCACGGCCGCGAGCGCGGGCGCGGATTCGAGCGCGGGCGGCAGCATCTGCTCGACATAGCCGATCGCAAGATTGCGCCGGGTCAGCCGCCGGCCTTCGTCGATCTCCTCGCGGCCGGCGAGCACGCGCAGCAGGGTCGACTTGCCGCAGCCATTGGGCCCGATGAGCCCGACCCGGTCGCCCTCCCGGATGGCGAAATCGAGGCCGGCGAAGATGCCGCGCGCGCCATAGGCGAAGCCCAGATTTTCGACGCTGAGAAGGGACATGGCTCATCAACCGTAAAGGGCGAAGGGTATAGGGCGCCTTCGCGCCTCGCGCCAGCCCCTCGCCTCTGGCCCCATCCGACCTCGGTCCCTGGCTCTGGCGGCGCGTTGCCGCCCGACCAGACTGCAGGCATGCGCGCGAGTCACGCTGCCAATAGTCCCCTCCCCCCTTGTGGGGGAGGGTTAGGGTGGGGGGTCGCATCCGCGGCAGCGGATGAAGCCAGAGCCCGCAACACATGCGCCGCCCTTACCGAGCCTGGTCCTACCCCCCACCCCGGCCCTCCCCCACAAGGGGGGAGGCAGAAGAACCCAAGCGGCGGCACCGAGCCACGCGCATGCACATCCTGATCCCCGTCTATGCGGTCGCCTGCGTCTTCGGTGCCGCGGTGGTGCGCGGCTATAGCGGCTTCGGCTTCTCGCTGCTGGCCATCACCTCCCTCTCCTTGCTGCTGTCGCCGGCGGAGATCGTGCCCTCGATCTTCATCATGGAGGTCGTCGCGAGTATGCATCTTCTGCCCAGCGTCTGGCTCGACATCCACTGGCGCACGCTCGGCTGGCTCGCGATCGGCTGTCTCGTCGGCACGCCTTTCGGCGTCTATGCGCTGGCCCATGTGCCGGCAGCGCCCATGACCCTGGCGCTCGCCGTCTTCGTGCTGGTCTCGGCGATATTGCTGGCCCAGGGCCATGCGCTGGCCCGGATGCCGGGGCCGGCGGCCACCTTCGCCACCGGCACGGCCTCGGGCCTTTTCAACGGCGGATTTGGCACCGGCGGGCCGCCGGTGATCCTGTTCTTCTTCAGCTCACCGGCGGGGGCGGCCGCGGGCCGTGCCTCCATCATCGCCTATTTCGTCCTGACCGATGTGACCGGGCTCGCCTGGCAGGGCTGGAACGAGCTCATCACCTGGGCAACCCTGTGGCGGGCCCTTCTTTTCCTGCCGCCGCTGGCCGCCGGCGTCTGGCTCGGCAATCACAGCTTCAAGAAGGCCGACCCCCTCGCCTTCCGCCGCTGGGTCCTGCGGTTGCTCATGCTTCTTGCCCTGCTGACCGGCAGCCGTGCCGTCTTCCAAATGCTGTGACCGGCAACGCCCATCCGGGAATAGGCGGCCCCATCCGCTCGCCGCTATAGTGACGCTTCACCATAGCGGGAGATCAGCATGCTCGCGGGTCAGCTTGCCCTCATCCTGGCCGCCCTCTTCGCCGGCGCGGCGCTCTTCATCAACCTGGCGGAGCAGCCCGCCCGGCTGGGACTGGACGACCGCGCCCTCCTCGCCCAATGGAAGCCCAGCTATGACAAGGGTAAGTACATGCAGGCGAGCCTGGCGCTCGCATCCGGTATTCTGGGGCTCCTTGCGATGATCCTCACCGGCCGCGCCCTCTGGCTTCTGGGTGCCGTGCTCATCATCGCGAACTGGCCCTTTACGCTGATCGTCATCATGCCGGTCAACCGCAAGCTCGAAGCGACGGCGCCGGGCGCGGCCGATGCCGAGTCGCGCCGGCTCATCGAGAGCTGGGGCCGCTTGCATGCCGGGCGGACAGCGCTGGGCTTCGCCGCCACCCTCGCCTATCTCTGGGCGCTCAACGCCTGAAGTGCCCGCGACGACAGCCCGCAATCGCCTCACTTGCAGGCACACGCTGCGCGAAGCACGCTTCGCGCAGCGGTGACTGTCCGAGGTGTGGGGTCGCCTCAGTGCCCCGATTTCTGCACCGAGCTGGAATGAACTTTGATCGGGCTGGTCGTCGTGTTCTTCAGGGTGAGATTATGGCCGATCGAGTAGACGCACATCGACCCCTTCAACAGGCGCGTCATGTCCGTCCCCTCGCCGATCGTGGCCTCCAGCGGCGGTCCATCGTCGTGGCAGACGCGAATCTCCGTGCCCATCGGAAAGGTCTTCGTGGTACCGGGTTGGAGTGTGTAGTAGCTCGTGCTGCCATTCGCCGCCGAGCCGTCGTTCAGGGCGATGCCATGGGGCGACAGGGCGAGGGGCGCTGCGGCGACAGCCATGGCCAGAGCGATTCCTACATGGAACTTGCGCAACATCATGAGGTCTCCATTTTCTACAAAGATGCTTCCAAGAGATGCACGACATTCCGTGATCTCCCGTCGTCGCAGCTTTGCCTTGGACCTCATGAATTCAATCGCCATCGGCATTACCGCGCACATTCAACTACAGCCGTAACGCGATTCTCGATTCTGTGACCATGCGGCAACGCATGCCCCAGACACCAACGACAGGTTGAAGACCGTCCAATCCGCGCCGAGGCACAGGCACCCCACCCGAGAGTTCGGGACCGGCCACCGGATTGATACAGTGGAAACAATTCGGAGAGCGTCCGCGACATCATACAGACATCGCACTCACCCATCTTCCCGTCAGAATCGACGAGTGAAGAGGATCGAACCATGACACAGAGTCTCAGCAGCTTGGCCCACCACAACGCGGATCACGAAGCCGCTCAGCCAGGCGACCGCGGCGTGGCAGACGCTCTCCGGAACCTGGCCTATGCCGCAATTCGGCCGCTGCGATACCGGATGCATTATCACAAGATATGTGGCGAGCTCGCGTCGCTCGATGACGTGGTGCTCCACGACATCGGGCTTGCGCCCTGGGATATCGGGACCTATGCCCACCAGCGCGCGGCGTTGCGCTGGCCGGTACGCGCCTCGCTGAAGGCCAGCCTGTCGGAGGTCGCAGCCGCCTTGTGGCGGGCCGTGGAGCGCGACCGCGAGCGCCGAAGGACGAACAGGGCCCTCATGATGCTGAACGATCGCGCGCTCAAGGACATCGGCCTCTACCGGTGCCAGGTTCCCTGGATCATCGAGGAGCTGGTTCGCCACGCGAGCGATTTCGACGACGTCGCGACCGCGCGCCGCCCGGCGGCCCGAGGCGTCGAAAGGACTGGTGTCGACAGGAGGCCGTCCCGGACGCCCGCCTCGCTCGGCGCAGTCACCGCACCCGACCTCGAGAGGCCTGCGAATGATGACGGGATGCGAAGGGCGTCATGACGATCATAGCCGCCGCAGACCGCCGACCACCACCGGATCCGGGTGTTCGCATCGGCCTGCGCGGCTATTTTCTCTGCCCACTGACATAGATATAGCCGGCTCCCCGAACGGTTTTCAGCACCTGCGGTTTTTCCGGATCCGGCTCGATCTTCCGCCGGATTCGCGCCATTCGAACATCGATGCTCCGGTCGAAAACATCGCCCTCGCGCTGGTGTGCGAGCTCCAGCAGCTGGCTTCGGCTCAGGACGCGGTCGGGATGCGTGGCGAAGGCGTGAAGCAGATCAAACTCCATGCTCGTCAGAAAAATCTCCTCGCCGCTGGCGTCGTAGAGCCGATGCGCGGCAAGGTCCAGCGTGCAGAGACCGATCTTGACGATCTCCGGACGCGGCTCCGTCGGCAGACCAGCAGCTGGGTCGCCCTTTCCCTGGCGACGCAGCACGCTCTTGACGCGCGCCAGTAATTCGCGCGGCTCGAAGGGCTTCGCGACATAGTCATCCGCCCCCATCTCCAGCCCTACGATTCTGTCGACAACCTGGCCCGCCGCGGTCAGCATGATGATGCCGATGCCGTAGTTGGATCGGAGCTCGCGGGTCAATGTAAGCCCGTCCTCCCCGGGCAGGCTCAAATCCATCAGAACGAGGTCGACAGCGCGGGCAGCGAGGACCTTGCGCATGCCAGCGCCGTCACCCGCGACAAAAACCTCGAAGCCGCTATGTTCGAAGTAATCCCGAAGGGTCTCACGGACGTCCTGGTCATCGTCCACCACCAGGATCTTTCCCCTCTCGGCCATTCCGGCTCTCCCGTGTGCAATGCAGCACAAATCGAGGACGCCACAGCGCCCCTCGCCACTACGCCGCAAACTCCCGGAAGTCGACCCTAGTCTACTGGCAACAGGGCGCGTCTAGTTAAGATTTTCTTGCGGATCGCGACAACTCACCCGTTGCGTGCGCCGGGCCGTCCGTGGCTTCGACATCGCGCCTGCCGAGCTCCACGACCCGGGCGACCAATCGCAATACGTCCTCCGGCAAGAATGGCTTCTCAAGGCAGGGTACCTTGGCATCCCGCAGAAAGGCCTGGATCTCCGGCGAGAGGCTGTCCCCCGT
>DATFRE010000463.1:0-12016 GCA_035263545.1 Dongiaceae bacterium | reverse complement strand
GATTTCAGCCCCCAGCCTCGACCTCACCTTTGCCGCCCTCGCCGACCCGACGCGCCGCGCGATCCTCCTGCGGCTCGCGGAGGGGGAGCGGACGGTGAACGAGCTGGCGGCGCCCTTCGAGATCTCGTTGCCGGCGATCTCGCGCCACCTCAAGCTGCTGGAGCAGGCCGCCCTTATCACCCGGATCCGCGACGGCCAGCACCGCCGTTGCCGGCTGAAACCTTCGGCGCTGGAGACCGCGGCGGACTGGCTCGCCTTCCATAATCGGTTCTGGTCCGAGAGCTTCGATCGCCTCGATGCGGAGCTTCGCCGGACGCGCAAGACTCAGGAGAAGCCCCATGGCTCCGATGGCAAAGCCCGCTCTAAAAAGTGACGATACCGTCGAGCTCACCATGACCCGCCACTTTGATGCGCCAGTGGCAGAGGTCTTCGCCGCCTGGACCGATCCCGCGAGTATCGGCCGCTGGATCGGCCCGCGCGGTGTCAGTGCCGAGGCGAAGCAGATGGAGCTTCGGCCGGGCGGCGCCTATGCCATCGCCATGCGCATGCCCTCGGGTGAGATCAAGACGGTGCGCGGCGTCTATCGCGAGATCCGTCCCCCCGAACGGCTCGTCTTCACTTGGGCCTGGGACGGCGAGGATGGCAAGCCCGGCCACGAGACGCTGGCAACGATTACCTTCCGCGCCCTCGGCCAAGAGGGTTCGCCAGCGACGGAGATGACCTTTCATCACCAGCGCTTCGCCGATGGCGCCGCCCGCGACCGCCATCGGGGCGGCTGGATCGGCTCCTTCGACAAGCTGGCCGAGTTCTTGGCTAAGAGATAACAGCAGGAGAGCGAATCATGATCGAAGGCCACAAGATCGTCTCGAGAGATGAATGGCTCGATGCCCGCAAGAAGCTCCTTGTCCGCGAGAAGGAATTCACCCGGGCGAGGGACGAGCTGAGCCGCGCCCGGCGCGAGCTGCCCTGGGAGCGGGTCGAGAAGAAGTACGAATTCGAAGGAACGAAAGGCCGCGAGAGCCTCTCGGACCTCTTCGCGGGCAAGTCCCAGTTGATCGTCTACCACTTCATGTTCGCGCCGGACTGGGAGACGGGCTGCAAGTCCTGCTCCTACTGGGCGGACAATTTCAACGGTGCGTCGGCGCATCTCAGCCAACGCGACACGAGCTTCGTCGTCGTATCTCGCGCGCCGCTTGCCAAGCTGGAGGCCTTCAAGAAACGTCTGGGCTGGAGCTTCAAATGGGTCTCCTCTGGCGATTCCGACTTCAACTATGACTACGGTGTCTCCTTCCGGCCCAAGGCGCCGGCGAAGGTGAAGGGCGTCTATAACTATTCGCCCTTCGAGACCGCGATGACGGATCTCCCGGGCTTCAGCGTCTTCTTCAAGGACAAGGACGGCACCATCTTCCACAGCTATTCCTGCTATGCCCGCGGCCTCGACCTGATGAATTCCGCCTATAACCTGCTCGACCTCACGCCCAAGGGCCGCGACGAGGAGGGGCTGCCCCACAAAATGTCCTGGGTGAAGCTGCACGATCAATACGAGGGATAGATGCGCCTGCTGCCCTCTCCCGCGACTCGAGTCGCGGGAGAGGGCAGGTTGCAGCTCTCACACCGCCATCGACAATGCCCGCTCCTCGCCATTCGCTTCGGCACTGCTCAGAAGCTGCTTGCCGACATTGGCATAGTGCCGCTGATGGACCATGGCGTGCTGGGCCGAGGTGTGAAGGTCGCGCAGCCGCCGTTGCAGCGGCGAGCTGTCATAGACCGCGCTGCCGCCCGCGAGAGTAAAGCAGGCATCGGCGACGCGGACGCAGGTCGTGGCGACCCAGGTGCCCATCTGCATGCCTTGCATGAGAAGGGCCTCGTCGCTCAGGGTTCCGGCCAGCGCGCGGCGCCAGTGATTCGCGGTCTGGGCCTCGTGATAGGCCCGCGCAGCCCTGACATCGGCGGCAACGCGGCCGAGCTCGTACTGGAATGTTTCGGACTCCCGCATCGCGCTGGGGGCCCGGAACTGCTGTCGGTCGGTGTTCGCGAGCTGGATGAGCTCGTCCAGGGTCCCCTCGGCCATGCCGGCGTCGAAGGCGCCATGCATCAGCGGCAGGAAGTGCTGCAGGGATTGATAGAGCGGGCCCGGCACGCAGGATGTACCCCCCGGAAAGTCGAAGAAGTTCGCTGCCGGGACAATCTGGTCCTTGAGCCTCACATGGTGGCTCCCCGTGCCCCTGAGGCCCGTGGCGTACCAGCTGTCCTCGATCTGCCATTGCTCGGCCGGCAGCAGAACGCCCCGGATCAGCGGCGGCTCGCCGCTCGGTCCCGGCAGCGGCTTGCCGCCCTTGGTTACAACGCAGAAGCCGAGGATCCAGCTAGCGTGCTGGCAGCCGCTGGCGAAGGGCCAGCGCCCGCTGACCCGCCAGCCGTCGGGCGTCGCCTCTGCCGTGCCGGCGGGCTGGATCGAGCCCGCTGCGATCACGTCCGGGCCGTCACGATAGATCCGTTCATAAGTCTCCCGTGGCATCAGGGGCAGGAAGAGACCGGCGACGGAGCCGATCATGACGTTCCAGGCGACCGAGCCGTCGATTCGGCTGAGGGCGCTGATGATCTCCAGGCCCCGCGGCAAGTCGAGCTGCATCCCGCCGACACTGCGAGGCGCGAACATGCGGAAGACGCCGATCGATTTCAGGCTGTCCAGGAGATCGGGTGGCGTCCGGCGCGCCGCCTCGATTTCCGCGGCGCGCGCGGTGATGCGGGGGGCCAGCCTGCGGATATCGGCGAGGATGTGTTCATGTGTTTTGGTCATGGTGGAGTTCCCATGGCTGTTCTGCTCATGGGCAAATCCTGCGGCGCATCCGTTGCCGCAAAATTTCAGGGTCGGGGATTCGGGTTACCGCTGTAGCCCACTCTGGTTCCGCTTCCGCGTCAAGCGCACCGGAGGAAAGACCTTGCGTGGCGCATCATCAGCCGGCGTAGCCCGTCACGTAGTTCTCTTCGTCGATCTCGATGATGGTGGGAACCCTGCGCTCCCGGGCGGCACGGAGCAGCGCCGGCAGCTCGGCGGGATCGCCGAGCTTCACCGCCTCACACCCGAAACCTTTGGCCAGGAGCTGGAAGTCGGGGGTGAAGATGTCGACGCCGATGGGCTGGATCTGCTTGGAGATCATGTAAGACTTGATCTCGCCATAGCCCCGGTTGTTCCAGAGCAACAGGATCACCGGCACCTCGATTTCGCGCGCCGCGCCCAGTTCCGGCAGGCTGAACTGCAAGCCGCCATCGCCGATCACGCAGACCACCGGCCGGTCGGGGGCGGCGAGCTGCGCACCGATGGCGGCGGGGAGCGCATAGCCCAGGGTGCCATAGCCCGTGGCGGAGCAGAACCAGGAGCGCGGCCGCGGGCTGGCAAAGTAGATGCAGCCGGCATAGACCGGCTGGGCCGAATCGCCGACGATGATCGCCTCGGGCAGGGTGTCGCGCACCGTATCCATCAGGTGCAGGCAGGCGCGATAGGTATTGCCGAGGCCCATCAGCACGCCGTCTCGCGCCGCCGCCGCCCGCGTCGTGCCGTCGCGCCGTCGTTCCTGTGCCAGCGACAGCAGGGCCGCCAAGCCCTCGCTCGCATCGGCGATGATGGGCAGATCCGTCGCCTGGCCTCGCAGCAGCTGCTGCGGGTCGATGTCGATGCGGATGCTCTGGCCCCGGAACTTGGCGCGGCCCGTCTCGTAGAAATCGTAATCGGTCGGGCCCATCTCGCAGCCCACCGCGAGCACTGCATCCGCGCCTTCGATCAGCTCCATCACCGGCCGCATGGAGGGGCTGCAGGGAACTGCCAGGGGGTGATCCGGGGGCAGCAGGCCGCGGCCATTGACGCTCATGACCGCCGGCGCATCGAGCTTCTCGGCCAGAGCGCGAGCGAAGGGCTCGGCATCCGCCGCCCCGCCGCCCAGCAGCAGGAGCGGTGTTTTGGCCGCGTTCAGGATCTGCGCCGCCTCGCGGATGGCCGTGGCTGGCGCAGTCGGCGGCGCCGGTAGTGCGGCACGGGCTGGCGGGGGCAAATGCTCCGCCGAGGCGGTGATGATGTCGAGCGGCAGCTCGATATGCACGGGCCTCGGGCGCGCCCCAGAGAAGAGGGCGAAGGCGCGCGCCACCACCTTGGCGAGCTCCTCCGGACGGGTGACTGTATTGCTGAAGGCCGATACCTGGCGGACCAGCTGGCGCTGGTCCTGGAGCTCATGAAGCCAGCCCTCACCGGAGCCGATCTGCCCCAGGGCATTGACCGAGGAGATCACCAGCATCGGCACCGAATCCGAATAGGCTTGGCCCATGGCGGTCGCGATGTTGGTCATGCCCGGGCCGGTGATGATGAAGCAGACGCCGGGGCGGCCGGTGACGCGGGCATAGCCATCGGCCATGAAGCCCGCGCCCTGCTCATGGCGCGGCGTCACATGGCGGATGGGCGTGTTCGGCAGGCCGCGATAGAGCTCCACCGTATGAACACCCGGGATGCCGAAGATCACCTCGACCCCATAGGCTGCCAGCAGCTCGGCCAGGTACATGCCGACGGTCTTCATGCCGCTTCCCCAGAGACGTGACTCGCGCATCAATACCCGGTTCGCGCGCAGAGGGCGAGCCTAGTCCCGCCAGGGCCCGTGGATATGATGCAGGCGTCCGAAGGGGGAGGGCGGCTCATATGTTCAGCCTCCAAAGCAAGATCGCGATCGTCACCGGCGGCGGCTCGGGTATCGGGCTTGCGACCGCGCGGCGCTTGGCTTCCGCCGGCGCCAAGGTGGTGATCGCCAACCGCTCCGATGCAAGCGCGCTGGCCGAAGGTTTCGGCGCCGCCTATCTGCCGGTGGATGTGGCGGAGGAATCCCAGGTGAAGGCGCTGGTGGCGGAGGTCGTCCGCCGCCACGGCCGCATCGACATCCTGGTGAACTCGGCCGGCCTGATCGACGACATGCTGCCCATCACCGAGCTGAGCGCGGAGGCCATGCGGCGCCATTTCGAGGTGAACAGCATAGGGGTCTGGTCCACCATGCGTCACGCGGCAGCGCATATGGCCGGTGGCAGCATTATCAACGTTTCATCGGTCGCGGCCCTGCTCGGCGTTGCCACCTATGCCGCCTATTCCGCCTCCAAGGCCGCGGTGGTCAGCCTGACCCAGACCGCCGCGGTGGAGCTCGCCGACAAGGGCATCCGGGTCAACTGCGTCTGTCCCGGCTCCATCGATACGCCGATGCTGCGCCAGCAGGCGAACGCCGACATCGAGATCGGCTTCATCGAGAAGGCTGCGGCCACGGGCCGCATCGGCCAGCCGGAAGAGGTGGCCGCCCTCGTCCATTTTCTCGCCGCAGATGACTGCCGCTACATCACCGGCCAGGCCATCATGATCGATGGCGGCCTCCTCAACATCCACGCCCATGCCTTGGTCGAGACGGTGATCGCGGCGAGGGGCTGAGGGTTACCCCGCCATCTTCGCGAGATCCGCGAAGGGGCCGCCCAGGCCCTGGGTCACCGCCTCGAAGTACCCGCGCTGGCCGCGGGCCAGGATCTGCTCGGCGCTGGTCTGCGCGAAGGCACGCATTAGCTCGGCGATGACCCCGGTCCATCCCGTCTGATGGCTGGCACCGAGGCCGGCACCGTTCTCGCCGTGGAAGTACTCATAGAACAGCAGATGGTCGCGCCAATGCGGGTCGCTCTGGAACGGTGCCGCCCCGCCATGGACGGGCCGCCGTCCCTCCTCGTCGCGCAGGAAGATGCTGGCGAGGCGGCGGACGATCTCCTCGGCGACCTGATAGAGGTTCATGAGGTTGCCCGAGCCGGTGGGGCATTCCACCACGAAGTCGTTGCCGTAATAGGCGTAGTAGTGGATCAGGGCGCGGATGATCAGCACGTTGAGGGGCATCCAGATCGGCCCGCGCCAGTTGGAATTGCCGCCGAACATGCGGGTGTCTGATTCCGCCGGCAGGTAGCCGACGCGGAACTCCTGATTGCCGGCCCAGAAGACATAGGGATTATCGGCGTGGAAGCGGGAAAGGGAGCGGATGCCGTAGGGGCTGAGGAACTCCGCCTCATCCAGCAGCTTCGCCAGCACGCGGCGAAGCTTCGCCTCGTTGAGGATCGCCCCCAGCCGCCGCCCGCCGCAGCCGAGCTTACGGAGATCATGGATCGCGGCCACCAGCTCGGGCCGCGCCTCCAGGAACCAGTCGAGGCGCTGGGCCATCTGGGATACTTCTTGAAGATGTGCCCTTCGAAGACGCCGGCCGCGCAGAAAGGCAGGAGCCCCACGAGGGAGCGGATCTTGAGCGGCTGCGAGCTGCCGTCGGGCAGGCGCAGCACGTCGTAGAAGAAGCCGTCGGTCTCGTCCCACATCCCCTGCTCCTCGCCCGGCTGGATCATGGCCGAGGCGATCCACAGGAAATGCTCGGTGAACTTCAGCCCCATATCCGCGAAGGCTGGCTTCTCCATCGCCAGCTCGCTGACGATCTCCAGCATGTTCAGGCAGTAGAGCCCCATCCAGGCCGTGCCGTCCGCCTGCTCCAGATAGCCGCCGGTGGGCAAGGGCGCGCTGCGGTCGAAGACGCCGATATTGTCCATCCCGAGAAAACCGCCCTCGAAGACATTGCGACCCTCACGGTCCTTGCGGTTCACCCACCAGGTGAAGTTGAGCGCCAGCTTCTGGAAGATCTGCTCCAGCCAGTCGAGATCGCGCTGGCCCCAGCGCGCCACCGACATGCGATAGGCGAAGATGGCGGACCAGGCGTGGACCAGCGGATTGACCGCGCCGAAATTCCATTCATAGGCCGGGATCTGCCCGTTGGGATGCAGTAGTGCTCGATCAGCATCAGGCCGAGCTGCTTCTTGGCGAACTCCTCATCCACCTGATTGAGCGCAAGGACGTGGAAGGCGAGATCCCAGGCGGCATACCAGGGATATTCCCATTTGTCCGGCATGGAGAGGATGTGGGCGTTGTACATGTGGTGCCATTCGCCGTTGCGCGTCCCGGACTTGCGCCCCGGCTTGAATGGATCCTGGCCGCGCTCCTCGAGCCATTTGTCGACGTCGTAGAAGTAATACTGCTTGCCCCAGAGCATGCCGGTGAGCGCCTGGCGCATGACGCGCGCTTGATCGACGCTGAAGGAGTCCGGCGTGATGCTGGCGTAGAATTCGTCGGCTTCGTCGCGGCGCGCCTCCATCACCGCAGCAAAATTGGCGCCGAAGGGATCCTCGGCGGCCCCCTCGATCGAGGGCCCGATGCCGGCTGTCCCTTCGCCCATCACCGGCCCCCGCGGCATCAGGCGCAGCCGCAGGATTCGCTGTCCCCCCGGCTCGATGGTCAGCCGGTAACGCGCCGCGACCTTGGTTCCGGTCTTTTCCGGATTCACGACGCTCCGCTTTCCCAGCACGACGTGATCGTTGATGCCGTCCTTCACGTAAGGGCTGAGGTTGGGCTTGGCGAACAGCCGCTCGTTGTTGGTTTCGTTCTCCGTGAAGAGAAGCTCTGCCTCGCCCTCGCAATAGAAGCGGCGCTCTCCCAGCTTCTCGTCGATGGCGCTGACGATGGCGAGCCCCGGCCCGACAGCGATCTGCCGGAGCCCCGGCTTCACCGGGGCGCCGCCCCAGGACCAGCGGTTGCGGAACCAGAGCGTCGGCAGCAGATGCAGCTCGGCCGGATCGGGCCCGCGGTTATGGGCCGTGATCTGGATCAGGATGTCTTCGGCGTTGGCCTTGGCATATTCGACGAAGACGTCGAAATAGCGGTTCTCGTCGAAGATGCCCGTGTCCAGCAGCTCGTATTCGAGATCCTGACGGCCGCGTTTCCGGTTGGTTTCGACCAGGTCGAGATAGGGATAGGCGGCTTGCGGGTATTTGTAGAGATACTTCATGTAGGAGTGGGTCGGCGTGCTATCGAGGTAGAAGTAGCACTCCTTCACGTCCTCGCCGTGATTGCCCTCTTCATTGGTGAGGCCGAAGAGCCGCTCCTTCAGGATCGGATCGCGGCCGTTCCAGAGGGCGAGCGCGAAGCAGAGCCGCTGCTTGGAATCGGTGATCCCCGCGATGCCGTCCTCCCCCCAGCGATAGGCGCGGGAGCGCGCCTGGTCGTGGCTGAAATGATTCCAGGCATCGCCGTCCTTGCTGTAGTCCTCGCGGACCGTGCCCCATTGCCGCTCGCTGAGATAGGGGCCCCACCTCTTCCAGCGCACCGTCCGGTCCCGCGCGTCGCGAAGTCGGTCGTGCTCGGCTGTCATGCGGGGCGTCTCTGCGGATATTTGCGGGGCGGTGCTCGCCACGCCCGCGGCATTGTCACGGGCGCAGATGACAAGGGTGTGACGCGGCTACTGGGGCTGGAAGCCCTGGCTTCGATCAAGCAGAAAGAACCGGGCGGGGTCGTTGCGAATCTCGGCGAAGAGACGGCCGTAGCGGTCCAGCAGCTCCTTGAGGTCCGCGAACATCGGGCTGAGCTGGGGATAGCCGCTGCTCATGAAATTGTCGAAGGCGGCTCGGTCTTGCGCCAGCAATCCGTCGACGCTCGCCTTCGTCTTATCCAGCCGGGCGCCGGCCCGCTTGATCTCCAGGATCGCCTGATTGGCGTCCTCCATCAGCCGGTCGCCGTTCTTGCCGATATCCTCCAGATCGCTCTGGATGTCGACCCAGGACTGCTGCAGGGCCGTGCCGCTCGCCTGGCCATGCGCGAAGACCTGATCGATCCGGCCCGAGAGGGCCCCCAAATTGGTGGTCAGCCGGTCGGTGCTGGCGAGGATGCGGGCGAGGGCGGCGGTGTTCTGTACCGTCATCAGCTGATCGAGCTGATCGACGAGCGCACTGGCCTTGGTCGCCAGCTTGGGAGCGCCGGTGAGGAGCCGCTCCCAGGAGGAGGGGCCCGCGGCGATCTCCGGCGCCGTCAGGCGCGGGCTTGCATGGTTGCCGCGGCTGATCTCCACCACCACGCCGCCGATCAGGCTCTTCGATTCCAGCACGGCCGTAGAATCGGTCCGGATCGGCGCGTCGGCGCGCACCGACATGTCTATGCGGGTGAGGCGCTGGTCCTTCGGATCGATCTCGATGCGCGTCACCTTGCCGATGGGAATGCCGCCAAAGAGCACGGCGCTATTGGTATTGAGCCCGGCGACCGAGCCCTCCACGCGCACGAAGTGATCGACGAAGACGTAGATCGAGTTGAACTTGGACGCCCAGAGGCCGAAGCCGATCCCGCCCAGGAGCAGGATCAGCACGAAGGCGCCGACGGCGATATAGCTGGCCCGGGTCTCCATGCCCTGCCGAGACTAGCATTAGGGAGGCCGGAAGGGGGAGGGACCACTCAATCCGGCGTGGCGCCGGTGCTCTGGGCGATCAGCCTCTGCAGGGTCGCGAGATCCTTGGGATTGACGTCGGAGACGGCCCAGTAGGTTAGGTCCCCGGCAGCCCAGGTCAGGAGGTTATAGCCGCGGATGGTCATCGCCCTGACGCCGGCATGGGCGGGGCCATTGGTGGGCCAGGCGAAGAGGTTGATCAGGTGCTTGCCGCGCTGATAGACGATCGCCGCCACGGGTTGGTGGTCGATGTAGTCGAGCCTTCCGCCCACCAGGGGAAAGCCCTCGGCCTTCAAATCGGCTACGGCCGGAGCCAGATCGAGCCGGCCATCGAACCAGGGCTTGACCGTATGCTGATCGGAGGAGGCGATGTCGATCAGATGGTCGCCCATCAGCGAGCGGATATGGCTTCCCACCACCTCGTCGGCCAGGGGATCCAAGGGCACGGGGCGCATGAGCAGATAGGTCGTCCCGCCTGAGGCGAAGACGGCAAGGAGCACCGAGGCCGCCATGGCCAGGAACTGCCGGCGCTGCCAGCGGCCGGGCGCGGCGGGGCGGGGGACGGCCGTCAGCCGGGCCAGGCGCTGCCTCAGCTCCGCCGGCGCCTCGTGACGGGTGAGGCCCTCCCGCAGCCGCCGGCTGAGGCGGCTCAGCGTCTCGCGCTCGGCGCGGCAGGCCGCACAATCCGCCAGATGCGCCTCCAGCTCGAGGGAGGCGGAGAGATCCAGCTCGCCGTCCAGATAGGCGTTCAGGAGCGTGCCGGCCTTGCGGCAATCCACCGCGCTATCGGCCATTGGCCACCTCGCGGGGCGCGGAGCCTCCGAGCCGCGCCAGCAGCAGGCCACGGGCCCGCGCCAGGCGGGACATCACCGTCCCCACCGGGATCTCGGCGATATCGGCGATCTCCTTGTAGGAGAGGTCGTGGATCTCGCGCAGCACCACCACCTCGCGGAAGGGTGCGGGCAGGGCCTCGACCGCGGCGTTGAGCTGGGCGGCGATCTCCTTCTCCGCCAGCAGGCTCTCCGGGGTCTCCGCCGCCTTGGGATGGAGGGTCACGACCGTTGCCCGGTTCTGCGCCTCGACAGCGGCCTCGTCATCGGTAAGGACCAGCTGGCGCGGCCGGTTGACGGCGAGCCAGGTGAAGGAGGTCCGCCGGACGATGGTCAAGAGCCAGGCCCGGGCCTCCGGGCCCCGGAAACCGGCGAAATGCTTGAAGGCCTTCATCAGCGACTCCTGGACCACGTCCTCCGCATCGGCGGCACTGCCCGTCAGCCACCGGGCGAGGCTGTAGGCCTCGTCCAGATGGGGCATCACGACGCCTGCGAAATTCGCCTGATTCACCGCCGCTCCCGCCGACCCTCACCGTTAGGACTGTCGATCCTCCCGGTTTATTCCCGACCACCGCAACAAAATCTTAAGGGAATAAAGCCGCCCCGACCCGGGTCTTCTCCTCGATGCAACCCCCATCCGGAGAGACGACCATGACTGATGGAATGAACCGCCGCGGCCTCCTGCGCTGTGGCGCCTGGGCGGGCGCCGGTCTCGTGTGGACCATGAGCGGCGGCGTGCCGCGCTCCTGGCTGCTCGGCGACGCCTCCGCGGCGACGGAGGGCCTGACCTTCGTCCAGATCAGCGACACCCATATCGGCTTCAACAAGCCGGCCAATCCCGATACCAAGGCCACCATGTCGGCTGCAGTCGACCGCATCGCAGCGCTGTCGCCGAAGCCTGCCTTCCTCATCCATACCGGCGACATCACCCATCTCTCCAAGCCCGAGGAGTTCGATACCGCCTTGGAGATCATCAAGGGTGCCAATGCCGAGGTCCATTACGTGCCCGGTGAGCACGACTGGCTCGATGACGGCCAGGGCTTCCGCCAGCGCTTCGGCCAGGGCACCAAGGGCAATGGCTGGTACAGCTTCGATGCCGGCGGCGTGCATTTCATCGCCCTCGTCAATGTCGTGAACTTCAAGGCCGGCAGCCTGACCAGCCTGGGGGCCGACCAGATCGCCTGGTTGAAGGACGATGTCAGTGGGCTTTCGGCCTCCACGCCCATCGTGGTCTTCACCCATATCCCAATGTGGGCCGTCTATCCCAAATGGGGTTGGGGCACGGCGGACAGCGCCGAAGCCCTGGCGAGCCTGGCGCGCTTCGGCTCGGTGACGGTGCTGAACGGCCATATCCATCAGGTGCTGCAGAAGGTCGAGGGCAAGGTGACTTTCCACACCGCCATGTCCACGGCCTATCCCCAGCCCGCCCCGGGCACCGCAGCTGCCCCGGGGCCCCTCAAGGTGCCGGCGGACAAGCTCCGCAGCATGCTGGGCATCCGGGAGGTGGCTTATGTCGAGGGCCAGGAGGCTCTCGCCATCACCGACACGCGGCTCTCGGCCTGAGCACAAGATCATGCGCCTTCGGTATGCAGCGCCACTCGCGCTCCTTGCTCTCGGCCTCCTGATCCGTCTCGGCGGCGGGCTCTCCGCCGCCGAGACCAAGGAGGTCCAGATCGACAATTACAGCTTCACCCCCGGCACGCTCACCGTGCCGGTGGGCACCACCGTCACCTGGACCAATCATGACGAGACGCCCCACACCGTCGTTTCCGCCGACACACCGCGCAGCTTCAAATCCGGCGGCCTCGACACCGACGACAAGTTCTCGGTGACCTTCAGCAAGCCGGGCAGCTACAGCTATCTCTGCACCGTTCATCCCTA
>DATFRE010000462.1:0-3284 GCA_035263545.1 Dongiaceae bacterium | reverse complement strand
GATGCGCCCATGGCCGGCGAAAGCTCACCGAGCTGGATCTATAACCAGACCGTCAAGATGTTCGCCGCCGGAGCCGAGCCCGCCTTCGAGACTCTGTCGGAGCTGGAGGCGCATTGGGGCCGCGGCTGGGGTGTCGACAACGATGTCGGCCGCATCCGCGCCGTGCTGGTCCACCGCCCCGGTGCCGAGATGGAAATCATCGATCCCACGAAGCGGATCGAATCCATCGGCTCCTTCGGCGATGAGAAGGCCGGCTGGTATTTCCAGAGCGACCGCGTGCCGGAGATTTCGGAGATGCAGGCCCAGCACGACGCTCTCGTCGTGGCGCTGAACGCCGAGGGTGTCGAGGTCTGCAATGTCGAGGGGGTGGGGGGCGGGCGGCTCAAATCCTGCTATACCCGCGACCCCCTGATCATGGTGAAGGGCGGGGCGATCGTCTGCCGCATGGGTGCGCGCATCCGCCGCGGCGAGGAGCTCACGATCACCCGCACCCTGGCACGCCTCGGTATTCCCATCCTTCGCACCCTTTCCGGCACGGCCCTGATGGAAGGTGGCAGCTTCGCCTGGATCAACAGCAAGACCGCCGTCATCGGCTGCGGCATCCGGGTGAACCGGGAAGGCGCGGCGCAGATCGGCGAGGTTCTGCAACGCCAGGGGGTCGAGCTGATCGTCATCGATCTGGTGGGCTATGACATCCATATCGATGGCTCCTTCCTCATGGTGGATAAGGAGCTGGCGCTGATCGATCCGACGGGCCTGCCCTATTCCTTCCTCGAGCGGCTGAAGGCGCTGGGGATCCGCACCATCGAGATCGAGCCGGCGGACAACAAATGGATCGTCAATTCCCTCGCCATCGCCCCCGGCAAGCTCATCATGCCCGAGGGCGGATCCAACCGGACCCTCGACGCTCTGGCGCAGCAGGGCGTGACCTGGACGACCCTTCCCTATGACAAGATGCAGCTGAACGGCGGCGGCATCCATTGCTCCACCATGCCCCTGGTGCGCGATCCGGTCTAACTTCCCTCTCCCGCGCTTTAAAGCGGAGAGGGGCGGTTAGCGGTCGACATGGCCAAGATCCCGCCCGGGATCGAGCCGGTCGCGGACGAGCTGCTTCAGCGTCTTGATGTCGGGAAAGCCGCCCTCGCTCTTGCGGACCCAGACGAGCACGCCCTCGTACTCGATCCGGAAGATCCCGCCGGTGCCGGGCTGCAGCGCCACCTCGCCCAGATCCTCGGCGAAGGTCGAGAGCAACTCCTGCGCCATCCAGGCGGCGCGCAGCAGCCACTGGCATTGCCGGCAATAGGTGATGGTGATGCGCGGCTTGCCGGGCTCTGTCATGGGTCCTCTTATTCCACGATCCCTTCGGCTCTGAGGCGCCCGATCGCCGCCGCATCGAGCCCCTGGGCGGTGAGCAATTCATCCGTATGCTCGCCCGGGCCAGGCGGTGGCGAGACAGGGCCCGCCGGGGTGCGGCTGAAGCGCGGCGCCGGGGCGGGCTGGGGGATACCGGCCAGCTCGATTAAATTGTCCCGGGCCTGGTTGTGCGGATGGACTGGTGCCTCATCCATCGCCAGCACCGGGGCGAAGCAGGCCTCGCTGCCCTCCATGAGCTCGCACCACTCGTCCCTCGTCCTCGCCGTGATCCTTTCGGCAATGGCGCTCCTGAGGCGCGGCCATTGCGCCACATCGTTCTGGATCCGGGCCAGCTCCGCCGGCAGCTCGAGGCGCTTCAGGAGCTCGGCGAAGAACTGCGGCTCGATGGCGGCCAGCGCCACATAGCCACCGTCTTTGGTCTCGTAGACCTCGTAATAGGGTGCGCCGGAATCGAGGAAATTCTCTCCGCGCCCACCGCTCCAGAGGCCGGCGGCCCGGCAGCCATAGATCGCCGTCATCAGATGCGCCGCGCCATCCACCATGGCGGCGTCCACCACCTGTCCCTGGCCCGACCGCTCCGCCTCGCGCAGCGCGCAGATCAGACCGAAGGCGAGGTAGAGCGCCCCGCCGCCGAAATCGCCGAGGAGGTTGAGCGGCGGGGTCGGGGGCTGGCCTTTGCGGCCGATGGCATGAAGCGCGCCGGTCAGCGCGATGTAGTTGAGGTCATGGCCGGCGGCCTGAGCTAGCGGGCCGCTCTGGCCCCAGCCGGTCATCCGGCCATAGATCAGCTGCGGATTCACGGCATGGCACTCCGCGGGGCCGAGGCCGAGGCGTTCCATCACGCCGGGACGGAAGCCTTCGATCAGGATCTCAGCGCTCTCGATCATGGTCAGCGCAAGCGCATGGCCGCGCGAGCGCTTGAGGTCGATGGTGATCGACTTCTTGTTGCGGTTCAGGATATCCAGCGGGTCGACAGGCTTGCCCGGACGGCCAATGCGGATGACCTCGGCCCCCATATCCCCCAGGAGCATGGCGCAGAAGGGCCCCGGGCCGATGCCCGCCAGCTCGATCACCCTGATCCCTTCGAGTGGTCCCATGCGGCCAATAAACAGGAAGACGCCCCGCGGATCAAACCGGCGTCGGCCCTGTTTCAAACCGGAGAGGCCGCGGCGCTTGAGAGCGGGCCGGCAATGGGCTAAAGCGGATGCGCCGCTGCCGATTTCCCCCGTCATGGAGAGACTTGCCGATGGCCGCGTTCGTCTCGCTTCAGGAGGCCGTCGCAACGAATGTCCGGGACGGCGATGCGGTCGCCCTGGAGGGGTTCACCCATCTCATCCCCTATGCCGCGGGCCATGAGCTGATCCGCCAGGGCCGCTGCGGCCTGACCCTGATCCGCATGACGCCGGACATCATCTATGACCAGCTCATCGGCATGGGGGCGGCCGAGAAGCTGGTCTTCTCCTGGGGCGGCAATCCCGGGGTGGGCTCGCTCCACCGCATGCGCGATGCGATCGAGAATGGCTGGCCCCGGCCGCTTGCCGTCGAGGAGCATTCCCACGCCGCCATGGCCAATGCCTATGAGGCGGGTGCCGCGAATTTGCCCTTCGCCGCCTTCCGCGGCTATCTCGGGGCGGATCTGGCCAAGGTCAATCCGCGCATCAAATCCGTGACCTGCCCCTTCACCGGGGAGGTGCTGGCCGCCGTGCCGGCGATCCGGCCGGATGTCGCGATCATTCATGCCCAGAAGGCGGACCGCGCCGGCAATATCCTGATCGAAGGCATTATCGGGGTGCAGAAGCAGGCGGTGCTTGCCGCCAAGCGCTCCATCGTCACGGTGGAGGAGCGGGTCGAGAGCGTCGCGGGCGGCCATCCCAATGCCTGCATCCTGCCCCATTGGACCGTCGGCGTCA
>DATFRE010000461.1:0-17464 GCA_035263545.1 Dongiaceae bacterium | reverse complement strand
TTCGTGGTCGCCGAGACCATTGGCTATGTCATCCTCTGGGTCGCGTTTCCCCTGGCGGCTTTCTACCTGACCTTTCTGACGGACCGGCAGCGGGAATACTTCGTCTTCATCACCGCCCTCAACTGGGCGTCCCTGATCCAGCTCAGTGTCCAGATGCCGGCCCATGTGCTTGCCAGCCTGCCGCTGATGCCCACCGGCCTCGGCGTCATCCTCATCGGGGCGGCGGATCTGGCGGCGCTGTTTTATGAATGGTTCATCACCCGCACAGCGCTCAGGCTCTCGGGCTTTGGCGCCGTTGGCTTCGTGGTGGTCGATTTTCTGATCGGCAGCGTGGTGAACAGCGTCGCCGTCTGGGAGGCCTATCTCAACTAGACGAGGCTACTTCAGGAAGGGCAGCAGCTGCGCCAGCACGGCCTCGGGGGCCTCCTCCTGCAGGAAATGGCCGCAAGCGATGGCCTCGCCCCTCAGATCGCTGGCCCAGCGCCGCCACACCGGCAGGATGTCGCCACGGCCCTCGCCCCAGAGCAGCAGCATCGGGCAGGCGATGCGATGCCCGGCCAGGCGGTCGGCTTCATCATCCTCGATGTCCGTTGTCGCGCCGGCGCGATAGTCGGCGCAGGTTGCACGGATCACGCTCTCGCGGCGGAAGCAGCGCAGATACTCCGCCAGGGCCTCGGGTGCGATCCGGGCCGGATCACCCGCCCAGCGATTCATGAGACTGCGCAGGAAGAAATCGGGCGCGGCCGCGATCAGCCGTTCCGGCAGGCCGTCGGGCTGGGCGAGGAAGGGCCAGTGGAAGGTCGCCAGCGCCTCGTCCTTGTCGAAGCGCGCCCATTCCTCCAGGGTCGGTAGGATATCGAACAGGACCAGCTTTTCGACCGCCTCCGGATGATCCAGCGCCAGTCGGCAGGCGACCCGGGCGCCGCGGTCATGGCCCACCAGCCGGAAGCGCTCATGGCCCAGGGCCCGCATCAGGGCCACCATCATCGCCGCCAGATTCCGCTTCGAATAGTTCCTCTCGGCCTCATCCGGCTCGAGGAAGCCGCTATCGCCATAGCCCGGCAGGTCGGGCAGCACGAGCCGGAAGGAACTCGCCAGACGCGGCGCCACGCGATGCCAGCAGGCATGGGTCTCGGGATAGCCATGGAGCAGCAGCAAAGGCGGGCCCGCGCCGCCGATGCGGCCATTGATCTCGATGCCCTCCACCGGGATGCGCCGGAGATCGAAGCCGGGAAAGAGATCGCTCATAACGGGTAGCGGACCTCCGTCAGGAAGAGCCCCTCGGGCGGGGCCGTCGGTCCGGCGGCGCGGCGGTCGCGGGCGGCCAGCGCCGCGGCGATGTCATCGCCACTCCAGCGCGCTTCCCCCACCAGCTTAAGGGAGCCCGCCATGTTGCGCACCTGATGATGCAGGAAGGAGCGCGCGGCGGCATGGATGCGGAGCTCCTCGCCCTGCTGCTCGACATCGAGCCGGTCGAGGGTCTTCACCGGCGAGGCCGCCTGGCAGATGGAGGAGCGGAAGCTGGTGAAGTCGTGGCGCCCCACCAGGCGCTGGGCCGCTTCCTGCATGGCCGCGGCATCGAGCGGTACCGGGACCCACCAGGCCCGGCCACGCTCCAGCGCCAGCGGCGCCCGGCGGCAGACGATGCGATAGAGGTAGCGGCGGCCGATGGCCGAGAAGCGGGCGTGAAAATCGGGGCTCGCCTCGGCCGCCGCCAGGACGGCGATGGGCTGGGGTTTGAGATGAAAATTGACCGCATCGCGCAGGGTCTCGGCGCTGCAGGCGCGCGCGATGTCGAGATGGACCACCTGGCCCAGGGCATGCACCCCGGCATCGGTGCGCCCCGCCCCGACCGTCGCGACCCGCTCGCCGCAGAAGGCAAAGACAGCCTCCTCGAGAGCCTGCTGGATCGAAGCTCCGTTCTCCTGGCGCTGCCAGCCGACATAGGGGCCGCCATCATATTCGACCAGAAGCCGGAATCGGGTCATGGCAGCACCGTGCCGGCATCCAGCCGGAATCCGCGCAGGAAAGCCTCGGCAGGCAGTGCCGCCTTGCCGGCCCGCTGCAGCTTGATGAGGCGCAGCGCAGCCTCCCCGCAGGCGATGGTCGGCCGCCCGTCGATGACCCGACCCGGCGCGCCGGACTCCGCGACCGGCTCGGCCTCCAGCACCTTCACCCGCTCGCCGGCAATCTCGAACCAGGCGCCGGGCCAGGGGGCCAGCGCCCGCACGCGCCGGTCCAACAGGAGCGCGGGCTGGCGCCAATCGAGCCGGCCCTCCTCGCGCGCGAGCTTCGCTGCGTAGGTTACACCCTCGGCCGGCTGGGGGGTCGCGCGGAGGCTTCCGCCGGCCAAGCCATCCAGCGCCTCGATGATCAGCCGCGCGCCTAGCGCGGCGAGCCTGTCATGCAGGCTTTCACCGGTCTCCCGCGGGCCGATGGCGATGGCCTGGCGGAGCAGCATCGGGCCCGTGTCGAGGCCCTCATCCATCTGCATGATGGTGATGCCGCTCGCATCATCGCCGGCCAGGATGGCGCGCTGGATGGGTGCCGCCCCCCGCCAGCGCGGCAGGAGCGAGGCATGGATGTTGAGGCAGCCGAGCCGGGGGCTCGTCAGGATCGGCCGCGGCAGCAACAGGCCATAGGCCACCACCACCGCGACATCGAGGGCGAGGCCGGCGAAAGCGGCCTGGGTCTCCGCGCCCTTCAGGCTCGCCGGCGTGTGGAGGTTGAGGCCATGGCGCTCCGCCAGGAGCTGGACAGGCGAGGGGCGCGGCTGGTGGCCGCGGCCGGCCGGCCGCGGCGGCTGGCTATAGACCGCGGCGATGTCGTGGCCGGCGGCGATCAGGGCCGAGAGGCTGGTCGCCCCGAAGTCCGGTGTGCCCATGAAGGCGAGGTGCAGGCGGCTCATGGCGTCTTTCCGCCGATCACGGGAACCAGCTGGTCTCTGACTCACCCCCACCCCGCCCCGCCCCCGTCAAGGGGGCAGAGGAATAAATTCCGCCATCGCCCGAAGACCCCCTCCCCCCTTGCGGGGGAGGGATGGGGTGGGGGGTGGGCCGCATGCGCTGTCCGACGGGCGTCAGCCGACCGCCAGCGCGCCGGACTTCTTGGCCTTGAGGAGCTTGCGCAGGATGATGTTGCGCTTCAGCGCGGTGATGTGGTCGACGAAGAGAATGCCGTCGAGATGGTCCATCTCATGCTGGATGCAGGTGGCCAGCAGCCCTTCGGCCTCCAGCTCGCGGATCTCGTTCTGGTGGTCCAGATAGCGCACCCGGATCGCCTTGGGGCGGACGACGTCGGCATAGTGCTCAGGCAGCGAGAGGCAGCCCTCGTTGTAGGTGGTGTCCTCGTCGGAGACCCAGACCAGCTCCGGATTGGCCATCCGGAGGGGGGCCGGCTTCTCGTCTTCCCGCGCCACGTCGAGGACGATGACGCGCTGGGCCATGCCGACCTGGGGGGCGGCAAGGCCGATCCCCGGTGCCGCATACATGGTCTCCAGCATGTCCTCCATCAGCCGCGCCACCTTGGCGTCGACCTTGGCGACCGGCTTGCATTTGACCTTCAGGCGCGGGTCCGGGGCGATGATGATGTCGAGCTTGGCCATCGCCGGATACCTATGGCTTGGATTCCGCCGCGTCAATAGAGCATGGTCCCTGGGGGGACCATGCTCTCAAGCCCGCGCGGCGCTTGAGCGCACCAGCAGCAATACCTAGAGCGATTCCGCCTCTGGCGGAATCACTCTAGGATGCCCGCCATGGACCCGATTCGACTGCTGCTTGCCCTGATTCTCGGGGTCGCGGGCGCCCTGCTGGTGCTCCTGCTGCTCCGGTGGCGCGGCGCCGGCGCCGAGGCGGCGGCGCTGGCCCAGATCGCCGGCCGCCTCGACCAGCTGGCCCAGAGCCAGGCAGCCCAGCAGGCGGCCCTGGACGGCCGGCTCCAGGCCCAGGAGCGCAATCTCGCGCGCACCGTCGAGGAGCGCCTCAGCGACCTCAACAAGCGGGTCGGCGACCGGCTGCAGGAATCCACGGAGAAGGCCGGGAAGTCGCTCAGCGATCTCGCGGCGCGCCTGGCGGTCATCGACCGCGCCCAGGCCAACATCATGGAGCTCTCGGGCCAGGTCGTCGGACTGCAGAACATCCTCTCCAACAAGCAGGCGCGCGGGGCCTTCGGCGAGGTCCAGCTCGCCGATCTCGTGCGCGATCTTCTGGCGCCGGGCAGCTACGAGTTCCAGGCCAAGGTCGGCGCCGGCCGGGCCGACTGCCTGCTGCGGCTGCCCGAGCCCACCGGCCCGATCGCCATCGACGCCAAATTTCCGCTGGAGAGCTACCGCGCGCTTCGGGCCGCCGCGACCGAGGCCGAGCGCATCACCGCCGGGCGCGCCTTCGACCAGGCGCTGCGCAAGCATGTGCGCGACATCCGCGAGAAATACATCGTGCCGGGCGAGACCGGCGAATCCGCCCTCATGTTCCTGCCCAGCGAGGCGGTCTACGCCGAGCTCTATGCCAACTTCTCCAATGTCGTCGACGAGAGCTTCCGGGCCCGGGTATGGATCGTCTCGCCGACCACGCTGATGGCGCTGCTCAATACCGTGCGCGCCGTGCTGCGCGATGTCGAGATGCGCAAGGAGGCCGGCCAGATCAAGATCGAGGTCGACAAGATGCTGGAAGATGTGCGCCGGCTGAACGAGCGGGTCGGCAAGCTCGGAACGCATTTCGAGCAGGCGCGGGCCGATGTCGATCAGATCCGCATCTCCACCGAGGCCATCGTCCGCCGCGGCGACAAGGTCCGCGCCGTCGAGCTGGGCGGGCCGCCGGCGGAGCTTCAGGAGCCCGCCCTGCCGCTCCGCGCTTCAAAAATCGAGGGTGCCTGACCATATGTAAGACTGAAAGCTGCAAATCCGGGAAAAAGCCGGATCGCGAGGGGGTTGATCATGGAAATCGGAGGAGCCGGAATCTTAGCCATCGCCGTGGTGGTGGTCGCCATTTTGGCCATCGCCATGAGCGTGCGCTCCGTGCCCCAGGGCATGGAATACACCGTCGAGCGCTTCGGCCGTTACACCCACACGCTCAGGCCCGGCCTCAATCTGATAGCACCCTTCGTCGACCGCGTCGGTGCCAAGCTCAACATGATGGAGCAGGTTCTCGAGGTGGAGAGCCAGGAGGTGATCACCAAGGACAATGCCATGGTCACCGTCGATGGCGTGGTCTTCTACCAGGTGCTCGATGCGGCGAAGGCGGCCTATGAGGTGAAGCATCTGGAGAACGCGATCCGCAACCTGACCATGACCAATGTGCGCACGGTCATGGGCTCCATGGATCTCGACGGCCTCCACCGCGGCGAGGAGTGCGTCGGGCGACGCCTGGTGCATCGCCGGATGGAGAGCCGGGATCCGGCGTTGAACCGGCGCGGCGAGCGCTATGTCGGCCGTCAATTCACCCTGGAGACAGCGATCATCAATGGCCGCGGCAGCATCAAGGTCGATGACAGCGTCTGGCGCGCGACGGGGCCGGAGCTCCCGGCGGGGCGGCGGGTCAAGGTCGTGGGCGCCGATGGCACCGTCCTGCGCGTAGAGGCGGCGGACTGAAACGCCGCCCTCGCATCCGAAGCCTGCCAAGCCCTCCGGATTCAGAACTTCTCCACCCAGGGCCGGAGGTCGAGCTCGAGACTCCAGGCGCTCTTCGGCTGGCTGTGGAGGTGCCAGTAGCTGCCGGCGATGGCGTCGGGCGCGAGCCGGCTTTCCTCGGCATTCTCGCCGATCCCGCCATCGACGATGACATGGGCGACATGGATGCCCTGTGGCCCCAGCTCGCGCGCCATGCTCTGGGCCAGCGCCCTGAGGCCGAACTTGCCGATGGCGAAGGCGGCGAAATTGGCGCTGCCGCGCAGCGATGCGGTGGCCCCGGTCAGAAGGATCGTGCCCGGCCCTGCGGGCAGCATCGCCCGGGCGGCGGCCCGGCCCACCAGGAAGCCACCGAGGCAGGAGGCGCGCCAGGCGGATTCGATTTCCGCTGCCGTCAACTCGACCACGGGCTTGCGGGTGAAGGCGCTTGCATTGAAGACGACCAGGCGGGGAAGCCCGAGATCGCGCTCCACCGCAGCGAAGAGATCGTCCACCGAGATCTCGCTCGTGGCGTCGCAGGCATAGGCGCGCCCGCCCGTCTCCTTGGCCAGATCCTTCAGCTTGTCCACCCGCCGCGCGGCGATCGCCACCGCCATGCCTTCGTTGGAGAAGCGGCGCGCCAGCGCGGCCCCGAGCCCGGGTCCCACGCCGACGACGAGGGCCGCGGGCTTCCTGTCGCTCTTCGCCATGTTTTCACTCCTCGATCCGGGATGAGATGACCGGGAGCTTAGCCGGCGAGCGCGGCCGGGTCAGCCGCGGGTCGCGCAGGGCTTCTCTGCATCGCAGGCATCGCTGCCCTCTTGTATCGGGGCTTTCATTTGCCGGGCGGCACGGCCGCGCGTAGCATCCGGGGCCCATGACGGTCACGACGCTCTTGAAGCGGGACTCTCTCGTGGTGTTCGACTATCGGTGCAGCGCCCAGCCGGGCGATGCGCCCTTCGCCGAGCTGCATGACAGATTCTCGCTCTCCTATGTGCGCAAGGGCAGCTTCGGCTATCAGAGCCGCGGCCGCTTCTCGGAGCTGATTGCCGGCTCGATCCTCGTCGGCCATCCCGGCGATGAATATGTCTGCACGCATGATCACGTGCATGGCGACGAGTGCCTCTCCTTCCAGTTCGCGCCCGATTGGATCGAGGCGGTCGGCGGTGCGCCTCAGCTATGGCGCACCGGCGCGGTACCCCCGCTCGCCGAGCTGATGGTGCTGGGCGAGCTTGGCCAGGCCGCCGCATCGGGCGGCAGCGATATCGGCCTCGACGAGATGGGCATGCTGCTGGCGGCGCGCTTCGTCGCGACCGCCTCCGGGCGGAAGCGGAAAGCGCCGCCCGCACGCGCCGCGGATCGCCGTCGCGCCGTCGCGGCGGCGCTCTGGATCGAAGCCCATGCCGGGGATCCCATCGATCTCGAGAGCGCGGCGGCGGAGGCGGGGCTCAGCCCCTTTCATTTCCTGCGGCTCTTCGCGCGGGTGCTGGGGGTGACGCCGCATCAATATCTGGTCCGCTCGCGGCTGCGGCGGGCGGCGCGCCTGCTGGCAGAAGTGCCGCGCTCCGTCACTGACATCGCCTATGACGTCGGCTTCGGCGACCTCTCCAATTTCGTGCGCAGCTTCCATCGGGCAGCGGGAGTCTCGCCCAGCGGCTTCCGCCGGGCGGCGAAGGGGGACCGCAAGATTTTCCAAGATCGGCTCGCGGGCTTCTCCATAAGGTGAGCCTCCATAACGGAGGTCACCATGTACGATCACATCGGCTTGAAGGTGAAGGACCTCGAGAAGAGCGTGGGCTTCTATACCGCCGCGCTCGGCGCGCTGGGTCATGTGCTCTGCTCGCGCGACGAATCCGGCGCGGGCTTCGGACCGGCGGGCGAGCCCGCGCTCTGGCTCTATGCCGTGAAGGGCCAGACCGGCCCCGGCATGCATGTGGCGTTCAAGGCCGCCGACCATGCATCCGTCGACCGCTTCCACAAGGCGGGCCTGAAAGCCGGAGGGCACGACAATGGCAAGCCGGGGCTGCGCGCCGACTACAGCCCGCGCTACTACGCCGCGTTCCTCATCGACCCCGATGGCAACAATGTCGAGGCAGTCTGCCTGACATAGGAATCCCCTCGGTCATGGGAGCCCAGCAGATGGAATCCGCGCCGAAGACCGCCGTCGATCTCGAATATCTGATGACCCTCCACGCGCCCGGAGCCGGTCCGCCACATCAGATCGATTCCAGCCTCACCATCTATCGGATCGGCACCGAAGGCTGGGTGAAGGGGCCGAAGATCAGCGGGCGGATGATCCATCCGACGGCGGACTAGCTGCGCATCATGCCGAATGGCAGCTTCAGGGTCGATGCGCGCATGACGGTCGAGACCGATGACGGCGCCGTCATCTACATCGCCTATGGCGGCGTCATCAGCGTGACCCGGGCGAATCTGGAACGAATGGCGGCGGGCGAGGAGCTGACCGCGGCCGACATGTATTTCATCACCGCGCCGGTCTTCCAGACCTCGCACGAGAAGTATACCTGGCTCAATCACATCCAGGCCCTCGGCAAGGTCGTCGGGGTAAGGGGCGGGACGGGCGGCTACGTCACCTATGACGTCTTCGCCGCCCGGTAGCTGGCTGCCTCAGACGCCCGTCTGGTCGATCTCCATGGCGCGCCGGAAAGCCGGACGCGCGGTGCAGCGGGCGATATAGGCACTGAGGGCGGGCCGCGGCTCGACGATCTTGAAGATGTTCAGCCCGTAGTTCAGATCGGCGCCGAGCATGACATCGGCGGCGGAGAAGCGCTCACCAAGAATCCAGGGGCGCTGTTCCAACGCCTCGGTCACGACGTCGATCACCCGATCGAAGCTGCCCCAGCCGGCCTGGGAGCTGCTCAGCTCCAGCTTCGTGAACTTCTGTGTATAGGCCGGCTCGATGCAGCCGCCGGAAAAGAACAGCCATTGCAGATAGCGCCCGCGGCCCGGATCGCCCACCGGCGGGGCGAGCTTCGCCTCCGGCACGCGTTCGGCGACATAGGCGCAGATCGCGGCTGATTCGGCGACCTTGGCCTCGCCATCCGAGAGCGCCGGCACCTTCATCATCGGATTGACGGCACGGAAGCTCGGCGAGGATTGCGCCCCCTTGCGGATATCGACCAGCACCCGCTCATAGGGGCAGCCGGCCTCCTCCAGCATCCAGAGCGCCCGGAAGGCCCGCGACTGCGGCGCCCAATAGAGCCTCATCATGTTCTCCTCCTTTTGGCTTGGGATGAGAACATATCAGGAACATCTAGCGGATGTCCACCTCGCTCTCGCCCTGATAGGCGAGATCTTTGCGATCTTTCATCCACAAGGTGAGATGGAGGATGCCGAGCTTCTGATGCGGCAGAAAGGGCTCGACCCAGGGGCCGCCCGCCACCTCCTGGTGCGGCGGGGCGTGGTGGCAGATCCAGTTGCACCAGGCCGGCAGGAAATGCGCCGGCAGGCCCTGGACATAAACCACGTGGTTCAGGGTGGTCATGTCGATCAACTCGTTACGGCTCCGCTGGAGGGCGCCGGCGAGGGTGTCGGCCCAGGCCTGCCAATGTGGCGCATCGGCGGCGAGCGCGAAGGCCCCGTTGTTCAGCAAGGGGTGGCGCACCAGCCGATCGGCCATTGTCTCGCCGAAGGCCGCGGCATAGCCCGCCCGGATGACGCCGTGGAACTCGTCCCAGGCCTCGAAGAAGTTGCGATAGGAGCGGTCGAGCTCCGGCACGATGGCGAGGCTTCCGGTCGCCGCGGCCCTGAAGAAAAGCTCGACCGCCGCCCAGTCCTGTACCCAGGCATCGGCATCGAGCCACATATAGAGATCGTGGCCGGGAAAATGCCGGGGCAGGAAGGGCCGGCCATATTGTGCCTGGCGGAAGAGTGGCGTCTCCGCGCGCCCGGGGAAATCCAGGTCCCAGCCGGGTGCGACGAGCCTCACCCCTTGGGCGGCGAGCCAGTCCCGCTGCGCCGGCTCCAGGCCGACATCGAGCACGCCGAGCGTCATGGCGGCCCCTGCCGGCTTGGTGCGGATCGAGCGCACCTGGCCCGCGAGAAGATCGAAATAGGGCGCATCGGCGCCGCTGACGATGATCGGGTTTTCGGCGGCGCCCATGGACAAATTCGAATCCCGGGAAACTGGAGGGCTCAGCGACTATATTGCCCGACTTGATGCGGGCGCCAGGGGTGCCTACGGCCGAGATTGACTCCCGGACACCACCCGACTAAGTTCCGCCCGCCTCAGCTTTGGCAAGGCTCTTGGTCCCGAGGGGCCCCGTCCGTCCGCGAGTGTCGCGCACGGGCGCTTTCGTGTTTTGTCCATTGGCCCCTTTTGGTCCATGGGCAGTGGCAGGTTGGCAGATGTTCGAGAAGCTGACGGAACGATTGGGCGATGTCTTCGGCCGGCTGACGCGTCGCGGCGCGCTGACCGAGGCCGATGTCGATGCGGCGCTGCGCGAGGTGCGCGTGGCTCTGCTCGAGGCCGACGTCGCCTTGCCGGTGGTCCGCGACTTCCTGGCCAAGGTGCGCGAGAAGGCCGTCGGCGAGACGGTGCTGAAGAGCGTCACCCCGGGCCAGATGGTCGTGAAGATCGTCCACGACGCCCTGGTCGAAGCTCTCGGCGGGGCCAGCGTCGGGGTCGACCTGAACGCGCCCGCCCCGGTGGTCGTGATGATGGTCGGCCTCCAGGGCTCGGGCAAGACGACCACCACCGCCAAGATCGCGCTGCGCCTGAAGAACCGCGAGCGCAAGCGCGTGCTCATGGCCTCCCTCGACACCCGTCGCCCGGCGGCGCAGGAGCAGCTTGCGGTGCTCGGGCGCCAGGCGGAGGTGCCGACGCTCCCCGTCATCCCCGGCGAGCCGCCGGTCGCCATCGCCAAGCGCGCGCTCCAGACCGGCCGGCTCGAGGGCCATGACGTGGTCATCCTCGATACGGCCGGTCGCCTCCATGTGGATGAGGAGCTGATGGCCGAGGCGGCCGCGGTGCATCAGGCGACTTCGCCCACCGAGACGCTGCTGGTGGTCGATGCCATGACCGGCCAGGACGCCGTCAATGTCGCGACCCAGTTCCGCGATCGCATGACGCTGACCGGCGTGGTGCTGACCCGGGTCGATGGCGATGCCCGCGGCGGTGCCGCGCTCTCCATGCGCGCCGTCACCGGCTGTCCGATCAAGCTCATCGGCGCGGGCGAGAAGCTCGATGCGCTGGAGGACTTCCACCCGGACCGCATCGCCGGCCGCATCCTGGGCATGGGCGACATCGTCAGCCTGGTGGAGCGCGCGGCCGAGACGGTGGAGCGCGAGCAGGCGGAGAAGATGGCCGCCAAGCTCCAGAAGGGACAGTTCGATCTCGACGATTTCGCCGATCAGCTCCGCCAGCTCCAGAAGATGGGCGGCCTCGGCGGCGTGCTCGGCCTCCTGCCCGGGATCGGCAAGATCCAGAAGCAGCTGGAGAGCGCCAAGATCGACGAGAGGATGATCAAGCGCCAGCAGGCAATCATCTCCTCCATGACGCGCATGGAGCGGCGCCGGCCGGAGATCATCAAGGCCTCGCGCAAGCAGCGCATCGCCAGCGGCTCGGGTGCCAGCGTGCAGGAGGTGAACCGCCTCCTGAAGCAGCATATGGAGATGGCCCGCATGGTGAAGCAGATGGGCAAGCTCGGGCAGAAGGGGCTGATGCGCCATGGCATCGGCGCCCTGATGCGGCGCTAGGGCAAGGGGGAAGGGACCGTCATGCTCGATCACATCTCGCTCGGCACCGCCAATCTCGCGCGCGCCCGCAAGTTCTACGACGCGGCCCTGAAGCCGCTCGGCTACAAAATGGTCTGGCCGGTCGCCGGCTATGGCGCGGTCAAGGGCGAGCCGAAATTCTGGATCGGCCTGCCGCTGGCCAAGCGGCAGAAACCCAGGGCTTCCGCCGGCACCCATGTCGCCTTCATGGCCGAAAACCGCAAGGCGGTCGATGCCTTCTACAAGGCGGCGATCAGGGCCGGGGCCAAGGACAACGGCAAGCCGGGCCTGCGCCCCGAATACCACGCGAACTACTACGGCGCCTTCGTCTTCGACCCCGAGGGTCATGCGATCGAAGCCGTCTGTCACAAGCCTGAATGATCATCTCTGAAACCGGAAAGGACTTCGCTCAATGTCGTTGAAGATTCGCCTGTCCCGCGGGGGCACCAAGAAGCGCCCCTATTATCGTCTCGTCATCGCCGAATCGCGCATGCCGCGCGATGGCCGCTTCATCGAGAAGGTCGGGATCTACGATCCCATGCTGCCCCATGACAGCGCCGATCGGGTGAAGCTCGATGTCGAGCGCATCAAGCATTGGCTGAGCAAGGGCGCCCAGCCGACGGACCGCGTCACCCTGTTCCTGGCCAAGGCCGGCCTCGCCGAGACGCCGGCGCGCCGCGAGCAGAGCAAGCAGCATTTGCCCAAGGCCAAGGCGCAGGAGCGGGCCAAGGCGGCGGCCGCGGCGGCCGAGACCCCCGCCCAGTAACGGAGGCTCGGCGTGGGGCGGCTCATCCTGGTCGGCCGGATCGCTGGCGCCCATGGCCTCAGGGGCTTGGTGAAGCTGCAGAGCTTCACCGGCGAGCCCGCGGCCATCGGGCGGTATGGTCCGCTGCTGGATGCCGCCGGCGGGCGCCGCTTCGAGGTCACCGTGCAAAACCTGGTCAAGGGTGGCGTGGTCGCCCGGATTGCCGGGATCGACGACCGCAATGCGGCGGAGAAGCTCCGGGGCATCGAGCTCTATCTGCCGCGCGACGCCCTGCCGCCGGCGGTCGACGGCGAGTACTACCATGCCGATCTCCTCGGTCTGGCGGTGGAGCTGGCCGATGGCCGCACGCTCGGCCGGGTCCAGGCGGTGGAGAACTTCGGCGCCGGCGACCTGCTGACGATCGAGCGGCCGGGGCAGGCGCCTGGGCGCAACACCGTCAGCCTGCCCTTCACCGACCGGGTCGTGCCGGTGGTGGATCTGGCGGCCGGGCGGATCGTCGTCGATCCCCCGGCGGGGCTGTTGGACGAGGACACCCGGCCGGCGGCGCTCGAGGAGGAGAAGGAGCGGGCGTGAGCGGAGCCGCGATGCCGGAGGCACCCCTGTGGCGGGTGACGGTGCTCAGCATCTTCCCCGAGATGTTTCCGGGGCCGCTCGGCCATTCGCTGGCCGGCAAGGCCCTGGAATCGGGAATCTGGGGGCTGGAAACAGTGGACATTCGCGGTTTCGCAAGCGATAAACACCGCTCCGTGGACGGCGCCCCCTTTGGCGGCGGCCCCGGCATGGTGATGAAGCCGGAGGTCGTCGATCGGGCCATCCGCGCGGCGCATCGAGGGCCGGAGCCGGTGGTGTTCCTGACCCCCCGCGGCCGCAGGCTGGACCAGGCGATGGTGCGCGGCTATGCCGCCCGGCGCTCGCTGACCCTGCTCTGCGGCCGTTTCGAAGGTATCGACGAGCGGGTCATGGAGGTCCATGGCGTCGAGGAGGTCAGCCTCGGCGATATCGTGCTCTCCGGAGGCGAGCCCGCAGCGATCGCGCTGATCGACGCCGTGGTGCGTCTCCTCCCCGGCGTCGTCGGCGCCGAGGAGGGGCTGGAGGACGAGAGTTTCGAACGGGGATTGCTGGAATATCCCCACTACACGCGGCCCGCCGAATGGCGGGGCCGCAAAGTGCCGGAGGTGCTGATCTCCGGCCATCACGAGAAGGTCAGGGCCTGGCGCCAGCACCAGGCCGAAGCGGTGACGAGAGCGCGCAGGCCGGATCTCTGGCAGCGCTACGTCGCCGCCGGCAACAGGATCGAAGAAGGAAGCGAACCATGACGACGATCATCGACACGCTCAACCAGGAGCAGATCGCCAAGCTCAACGCCAAGACACCCGAATTCGCGCCCGGCGATACGCTGCGCGTGAACGTCAAGGTGATCGAGGGCACACGCGAGCGTGTTCAGGCCTTCGAGGGCCTGTGCATCGCGCGCAAGAACGCCGGGGTCAACTCGAGCTTCACCGTGCGCAAGATCTCCTACGGCGAAGGGGTGGAGCGCGTGTTCCCGCTCTACAGCCCCCGCATCGCCTCGATCGAGCTGGTGCGCCGCGGCGATGTCCGCCGGGCCAAGCTCTATTATCTGCGCGGCCGGCGCGGCAAGGCGGCGCGCATCGCCGAGAAGGGTGGTGTCGGCGCCGAGGCCGAGACGGCGGCATCCGAAAAGGAATAATGCCGCATGGCTGCCGGCCGGCCACGCACGCTCTTCGACAAGATCTGGGAGAGCCACCTGGCCCACCGCCAGGAGGACGGCACCTGCCTGCTCTATGTCGATAGGCATCTCGTCCATGAGGTGACGAGCCCGCAGGCCTTTGAAGGCCTGCGCATGGCCGGGCGGAAGCTGCGCCGGCCCGACGCGACGCTCGCGGTCGCCGATCACAACGTGCCGACCACCGACCGCAGCCGCGGCATCGAGGAGCCGGAATCCCGGACCCAGGTGGAGACGCTGGAGAAGAACTGCGCCGAGTTCGGCGTGCCCTATTTCTCCATGAACGATATCCGCCAGGGCATCGTGCATATCATCGGGCCGGAGCAGGGCATGACCCAGCCCGGCATGGTCATCGTCTGCGGCGACAGCCATACGGCGACCCATGGCGCCTTCGGGGCGCTCGCCTTCGGCATCGGCACCTCCGAGGTCGAGCATGTGCTGGCGACCCAGACCCTGATCCAGCAGCCCGCCAAGAACATGCGCATCACCGTCGAAGGCGCACTTCCCTTCGGCGTGACCGCCAAGGACCTGATCCTCGCCATCATCGGCAGGATCGGCACTGCCGGCGGCACCGGCCATGTCATCGAATATGCGGGCGAAGCCGTCCGCGCCCTTTCCATGGAAGGGCGCATGACGGTCTGCAACATGTCCATTGAGGGCGGCGCGCGCGCCGGACTCATCGCCCCGGACCAGACGACCTTCGACTACCTCAAGGGCCGCCCCATGGCGCCCAAGGCTGGTGCCTTCGAGCAGGCGGTCGCCTATTGGCGGACCCTGCCCTCGGATGCCGGTGCCAGCTATGACAAGGAAGTCAGCCTCGCGGCCGCCTCGATCATCCCACAGGTGACCTGGGGCACCAGCCCGCAGGATGTGCTGCCCATCACCGGCAAGGTGCCGAACCCGGCCGAGATCGCCGAGGAGGCGAAGCGCCAGGCCATGGAGCGGTCACTCGCCTATATGGGGCTGACGCCAGGCACGCCGCTGCAGAACGTCACCATCGACCGCGTCTTCATCGGCTCCTGCACCAATGGGCGGATCGAGGATCTGCGCGCCGCCGCCGCCGTGGCCAAGGGCCGCAAGGTCGCCGGCAATGTCCAGGCGATGGTGGTGCCGGGCTCCGGCCTGGTGAAACACCAGGCGGAGGAGGAGGGGCTCGATCGCATCTTCCGCGAGGCAGGCTTCGAGTGGCGCGAGCCGGGCTGCTCCATGTGCCTCGCCATGAATGCCGACAAGCTCGAGCCGGGCGAGCGCTGTGCGTCGACCTCCAACCGCAATTTTGAAGGCCGCCAGGGCCGCGGCGGGCGCACCCATCTGATGAGCCCGAGCATGGCCGCCGCCGCCGCGATTGCCGGCCGCCTCGCCGACGTCCGGGAGCTGGGCTAGAGCCATCTGACATGCCCCTACCGCCCGGCCTCATCCTCCGGGCGGGGACGCCCGGCGACGCCCCCTTCATCCAGCGCCTGCACGAGGAATCGATCCGCGGCCTCGGCCCCCGCTGCTACAGCCGGGCCGAGGTCGAGAGCTGGGCCAGCAGCCTCACGCCCGGCGGCTATGTCCGCGCCATGACGCAAGGTGGCGAGAGCTTCCTCCTCGCCGAGCCGGCGAGGAACGCCGGGGGCCGTCTGGCGGGCTTCTGCTCCTTCACGCGGGACGAGATCGAGGGACTCTACGTCCATCCGCGCTGGGCGCGCCGCGGCGTCGGCAGCGCCCTTCTCGTGCATGCCGAAGCCGCCATCCTCGCCGGCGGTGGGCGCTCGGTGCGCGTCAGCGCCAGTCTGATCGGCCAGCCCCTCTACGAGAAGCATGGCTACCAGATCGTCGGAACGCGGCAGCACCGAACCCGCATGGGCCTGATCGTCCTCATCCGCGAAATGGAGAAGGATCTGGCTCGTCCGGCTGCCCGTCGCCGCGGCCGGCGCTGAGGGTGAGATCGGCGGAGCCGGAGGGGCGCAGCTAGTCCTCAGCCCGCGCCTCGGGGAATCTCCATGTGCCATCGAGGATTTCGGGCCGCGGGCGAAAGAGACGCACCGTGTAGTTCCAGCCCCCCGTGATCGGCAGGCAATTGGGAATTTGGCCGTCGCAGCCGCCGAATTGGATGGCGATCGACCCGTCTGGACTCGTTTTCGCGGTCATCTTGTTCGCGGAATAGGCGTCGTATTGATTCGCTTCCAGATAGCCCTCGGCGTTGTAGACGGTGATTGACCAGAAGCCGTCGACGGGCACGTCCTTGATCGTAAGCTTATGGATGATGGTGCCGTCATTCCGGACGGGCGTGACCGGGAGGTAGAGAGCGTCCCTCTCGGGAAGGCCGCCCCAAACCAATGCCGTTCCGATCAAATGCCGCACCGGATCGACCCGATCCTTGTTGGCACCGAACATCCGTCTTGTGTCGGATATCGTCTCGCCAAGCTGCAATAGCGCGGCGCGTACCTTCCTGAGGCTTGCCTCATCCCAGTTGGGAATTTCGAATGTGCCGCGACTTTGCTGGCTCACCGTGAGCGCATCCTGCAAGGCGTGGACCTGCTGGACATCTTGTGGCTTTGTCGGATCAACCAGCATCCGCACCGCGACGATGCCATATCGCGTGCCGATCCCCTCCTTTGTCAGGGTGTACCTGCCCGCGGCATAGTAGACCGCCGGGGTGTACTGGTCCTCATTGACGACCTGCATCACCATGAAACGATCGCCCGCATCAGGCAGGGTGATCGTCACAGGACCGGCGCCGAAGTCGAACACCGCGAACGAATACAGCGTGTCGCGGTTGGGCCGAACGATGCCTCGGCCGGCGACCGGCGCCAGCTCGCGGCCATGCCGGAACTTGCCAAAGGCGCCTGCATTGACGGTTTGGCCAAAATAGACGTCCGACTGGGCGCGGATGTAGTTGTCGACGGTAATCGGAACGTTGGTGCCCGACGATTGTTGCGCGAGCGCAGCGGCACACATCGCCGCCAGCAACAGGGCCAAGCAGACCAAACTGCGGAAATATATCATTGCAGCACTCTCCTCGTTCGCGCGCCGCCCGGCTCGACCTCTCTTGCAGCTTCACGTCATGGCCTGTCTGGCGGCAGACCTAAGGTCCTTGGCGCCGCTCGGGCCTGCATGTCGGCGGATTCGTCGGCGAAAAGCTGTAGCGCGCGATGCGCCATTTGCCGTTGCCATCCTTCTGGAAGATGAAGAGCTCCTGGTTCGCTTCCGCCGTGGTCTTGCCCGTCGAGTGATGCTCCGTCGTGCCCGCCGAGTTCGTCCTGACATAGGCCCAGCTCGGCGCCATCACGACCAGTTCGGCGATAGTGAACTCGACGTGGAACTTCAGCTCGGCGAAGACCGCGTCGTAGGCCTTGCCGACGGCCTCCTTGCCCACCGCCGATTGGCTGTAGGGCGGCATGAAGACGCCGTCTTCGGCATAGAGAGGCAGCACCGCGGCCGTCTCGCCGCCATTCAAAGCGTCGCTGTAGGCGGTCAGCACGCGCCTGATAGCGGCTTCGTCGCCGCCGGTCGCGGCATTGCTCGGTGCGGCGGTCTCCGTCGTCTGCGCGGGCGCTAGCCCCGAATGCGCAGAGGCGGCCAGGATCGACGCGGCGATCAACACGGGCTTGAGACAGCGGCGCGGAACCATAGC
>DATFRE010000460.1:0-7643 GCA_035263545.1 Dongiaceae bacterium | reverse complement strand
CTTGAAGCGGATTGCCCCGACGCGGGTGTCGGCGCCGAGCTCGACCCGGACGGCGGTCGTACGATCGTAGAGCCGGGCGCCTTTCGCCTGCGCCGCCGCCAGATGGACCGTCGCGTCATACTTCGCCTGGACCGGGCAGATCGGGATGCAGCTCGCATTGCCGCAGCAGGCGGGCCGGCCCCCGCGATCGGCGGAGTTGCGGCCCTGCGGCGTGGCGCGGACCTCATAGCCCGTGCCGGCGAGCGCCTTGGCAACGGCCTTGTCGAGATAGGTCTGGGGAATCGCCGGCATGGGAAAGGGCGTGCTGCGCGGCGAGCCCAATGTCTCGTTGGAATCGCCGGCAACGCCGATCTCGCTTTCCGCTTCGCCATAGAAGGGCTCGAGATCGTCATAGGAAATGGGCCAGTCGAGGCCTCGGCCATAGGCGCTGGCGAGGTGGAAGTCATTGGGCAGGAAACGCAGGCAGGTTCCGAGCCAGTGCCAGGTCGTGCCACCCACGGCCTTGAGATAGGTGCTCTTGAACTTGTCGGGGCCCTGCTGGCGATACCAGAAGTCCGGATCATTGGTGACGGGGCGCATCGCCTCCGGCACTGCCGGATAAGGGCTTTCGGGTACCTTGATCAGCGCGTCGCGGTGGCGCTGGGTCGCATCGGCGCGATCGACGGGGGCGCCGGCCTCGAGAATCGCGACCGTCACCCCGGCCGCGGCAAGCCGCGCCGCCATGAGCGCGCCGGCGATGCCCGAGCCCACGATGACGACATCGGCGGCGATCTCGTCGGCCACCGATCAACCCACCGGTGGTTGGGACCAATAGCCCATCTCGCCGCCACAATCGGTCGGGGGCTTGGTGAAGGTCAGGGCTTTCCACAGGAGCGCGTGCTCGAAGCCGGCGACGGACTTGCCCCGGCCCGTGTCATAGATGCCCGAATACCAGGCGGCGATGATGGCGCTCTCCAGATCCGGCTCGCTGCCGCCGGCGGTGAGCCGGGCGAGCCCCGCGCCCTGCCCGCTGGCAAGAAAGCCGCCGAGGAATTTTTCTCCGATGCCGGTATCGAGGTCGCCGGCCTCCGTCAGCCTCATGGAGAGAGCCATGAACTGGGGAAGTGTGACGGGTGCCGCGGCAAACAGCGCGGCCGGGAATCCGCTCGCACCAGCGGCGGTGATGGCGGCGGCAAGGCCCGACAGCAGGAACTCGCGGCGGCTGGCCATGACTTATCCGCCCGGCCGCAGGAAATCGAAGTCGCAGCCCTCATCGGCCTGCAGCACCGCGCGGCCGAAGAGCCGGGCATAGCCGCGCTCGGGCAGCGGCCAGTCGCCCTCGCCGGGAGCATTGCGCCGGCGCGCGGCAAGCTCGGCCTCATCCACCAGCAGATCGAGGCGCCGGGCGGGCAGGTCGAGACGGATCATGTCGCCGTTGCGCACCAAAGAGAGCGGGCCGCCGATGGCGGCCTCCGGCGTCACATGCAGCACGATGGTGCCGAAGGCGGTGCCGCTCATGCGCGCATCGGAGATGCGCAGCATGTCGGTGACGCCTTGGGCTGCCAGCTTGCGCGGGATCGGCAGATAGCCCGCTTCGGGCATGCCCGGCGCCCCGATCGGCCCCGCATTACGCAGCACCAGCACATCCTCGGCCGTCACATCGAGATCGGGATCGTCGATGCGCGTCGCCAGGTCTTCGACGGAATCGAAGACGACGGCCCGGCCCTGATGCGTGAGCAGCCGTTCCGAGGCGGCGGACTGCTTGATCACCGCACCCCGCGGGCAGAGATTGCCGCGCAGGACCGCCATCGCGCCCTCGCGCTTCAGCGGCGCGCCGCGCGGCCGGATCACCTCCTGGGCAAACCGGTCCTCCGGCTTGGTCAGGTTATCCCCGAGCCTGGCGCCGGTCACGGTGACGGCATCGAGATCGAGGAGGTCCGCGAGCTCCACCATCAGCCGCGGCAGCCCGCCCGCTTCGTGGAAGTGCTCCATGTAGAAGCGACCCGAGGGCTTGAGATCGACCAGCACCGGCACCTTGCGGCCCAGCGCGTCGAATTCGTCGAGGTCGATGGGATGACCGGCACGCGCCGCGATGGCCGCGAGGTGGATGATGCCGTTGGTCGAACCCCCGATTGCCTGGAGCACCACCATGGCGTTACGGATCGAAGCGCGCGTCACGATCTCCTGCGGCCGCGGGCCGCCGGCGACCGCCATCGCCGCGGCGATGCGACCGGCCGCCTCCGCCAGGCGCTTGCGTTCGGCATGGACGGTGGGGACGCTCGCGCTGCCGGGCAGCGCCAGGCCCAGGGCCTCGGTGATGAGGGCCATGGTGCTGGCGGTACCCATCACCATGCAGGTGCCGGCGGAGGGCGCCAGGCGGGAGCTGACCGCCTCGATCTCCGTCTCGTCGATCTTGCCGGCCCGGAAGCTGCCCCAGAGTCGCCGGCAATCGGTGCAGGCGCCCAGCACCTCGCCTTTGTGATGGCCGACGATCATGGGACCGACAGGGATGAGGATCGCGGGCTTGCCGGCGCTGATGGCCGCCATCATCTGGGCCGGCAGGGTCTTGTCGCAGCCCCCGATCAGCACCACCGCGTCCATGGGCTGGGCGCGGATCATCTCCTCGGTATCCATCGCCATCAGATTGCGCAACAGCATGCTGGTGGGGTGCGAGAAGGCCTCGTGCAGGCTGATGGTGGGGAAGACCATGGGGAGGGCACTCGCCAGCATCACGCCCCGCTTCACCGCCTCGAGGATGGCCGGGACGTTGCCATGGCAGGGGTTGAAATCGCTATGGGTGTTGGCGATGCCGATGATGGGCCGCTCCAGCGCATCCTCGGAATAGCCGGCGGCCTTGACATAGGCCTTGCGCAGGAAGAGCGAGAAAGCCGCATCGCCATAGCTGGTCAGGTCTTTCTTCAGGCCACGCGGGCTCAACGCTCCCTCCCTGGTCACCGCAGCGGATCGGCGCCGGCAAGGGTGGCCGAGCCGGCGGCATTGTCAATGCAGGCCGCGGCGGCTGGCCCTTCCCCGGTCACGGGCATTTCAGCGGCCGCTGGGCTGGTGCTACGATCCCCTCGGGCTCGCCGGCGGGCGGCCCTTTCCCTGGGAGGGACGGAGATGACCCAACCCGAAGCGGCCGAGGGCACGCGTGCAGGCCGTGCGCGCGGCGGGCGCCAGGCGCGCCAGGCGCAGCGTTCCGGCGCCGGCGGGGCGCCCATCGTCATTCCCGGAATCCGCCGCGCCATCCCGACCTATGATCTGATGAGCGAGGAAGGCCTCGCCACCATCGAGGCGGCGGTCGATACGCTGTTGCAGGAGGTCGGCCTCGATTTCCGCGGCGACGACCGCTGCCTCGAGCTCTGGCGCGAGGCGGGCGCCGATGTCCGGGGCGAGCGGGTGCGCTTTCCCGCCGGGCTGGTGCAAAGCATCATCCGCAGAGCGCCGGCGAGCTTCACCCATCACGCGCGCAATCCTGCCCGCTCGGTCATAGTTGGCGGCGACAATATCGTCTTCTCCCCCGCCTATGGCTCGCCTTTCGTCTACGACATCGACGAGGGACGGCGCTACGGCTCGCTTGAGCATTTCCAGAATTTCGTCAAGCTCGCCTATGCCTCGCCCTGGATGCATCACTCCGGCGGCACGGTCTGCGAGCCGGTCGATGTGCCGGTAAACAAGCGCCACCTCGACATGGTCTACAGCCATATCCGCTATTCCGACAAACCCTTCATGGGCTCGGTGACGGCGGAGGAGCGGGCCGAGGATTCCATCGCCATGGCCCGCCTCGTCTTCGGCCCGGACTTCGTCGAGCGCAACTGCGTCATCATGGGCAACATCAACGTCAACTCGCCGCTGGTCTACGACGCCACCATGACCAAGTCGCTCAGGGCTTATGCGCGGGCCAATCAATGCGCCGTGGTGGTGCCCTTCATTCTTGGCGGCGCCATGGGGCCGGTTACGACCGCGGGCGCCATCGCCCAATCCATGGCCGAGGCGATGGTGGGCGTGGCACTGACCCAGCTCGAGCGGCCGGGCGCCCCGGTGATCCTGGGGAATTTCCTCAGCTCCATGTCGCTGCGCTCCGGCGCCCCCACCTTCGGCACGCCGGAGCCGGCACTCGGATCCCTGGTCATCGGCCAGCTCACCCGGCGCCTGGGACTGCCGCTGCGCTGCTCCGGCGCCTTCACCGCGTCGAAGATCCCCGACAGCCAGGCGATGATGGAGAGCGCCGTCTCGATGCAGGCCGCCATCCTCTGCGGCGCGCATTTCATCCTCCACTCCGCCGGCTGGCTCGAGGGCGGACTCGCCATGGGCTATGAGAAGTTCATCCTCGACGCCGATTTCTGCGGCGCGCTCCACACCTATCTCGCCGGGATCCCGCTGGACGAAAACGCGCTCGCCCTCGATTCATTCCGCGAGGTCGGTCCCGGCAAGCATTTCTTCGGCTGCGCCCATACGCTGAGGAATTACGAGACCGCCTTCTGGGATTCGGGCACCGCCGACAACACCTCCTTCGAGCAATGGCGCGATGCCGGCGAGAAGGACGCGATCAAGCGCGCCAACGAGAAATGGCGCGCCATGCTGCGGAGCTATGAGGCTCCGCCCCTCGACCCGGGAATCGACGAGGCGCTCCAGGCCTTCATGACGGAAAGAAAGCAGGCCAAGCCGGATATGTGGCATTGACATCATTGCCTCCGCCACTGTCCTGATAGGGGTCGTACGAGTAATGGTTGTGCTGGCAGCGTCGTGCCCTGTTAGGGTGCTCTCCGAAACCAGCGCTGGTGGGCGGCCGCCGCCGCATATCGACCCCTGGACGGATCGCCCACGATGCCTATCTGATTGGGCGATGGGGCCCGAGTTCGGCTCTGCCGAGGTCATCACGCCCCAGGGAGCGGCATGAACGACGAGCCTCGCCTGACTCAAAGCCCCTCCGATAAGCCGGCCGAGCCGGTTGCGCCACCGCCGCGCCGAAGCCATGGGGTGCGCTGGGCGGTCATCCTCCTGGCCCTGGCCGCGATCGCCGGGCTCCTCTACTACAACTACCGCTTCGCCGGGCAGGAGACCGCGAACGCGGTCCCTGCAGGCGCGCCCAAGCCGCCACCGGTCACCGTCAGCCATCCCCTGGTCAAGACGATCACCGAGTGGGACGAATATACGGGCCAGTTCCAGGCGGTGGATTCCGTCGCCGTCCGGGCCCGGGTCAGCGGCTATCTGACCGAGATCCATTTCACCGACGGGCAATGGGTCAAGAAGGGAGACCTGCTCTTCGTCATCGATCCCCGGCCCTTTCAGATCGACCTCGATTCCGCCAGGGCTCAGCTCTCCCAGGCCCAGGCGCGGGTGCAATGGGCCAATGCGGAGCTTGCCCGAACCGGGGCGCTGCGCAAGGGCGATTATGCGACGGCCAGCGACTACGACACCAAGCTGAACGAGGCGCGCGCGGCCGCCACCTCCGTTGAGACTGCCAAAGCCGCCATCGCGGCGGCCCAGCTCAATCTCGACTTCACCCATATCACGGCACCGCTCGACGGGCGCATGGGAACCCATCTGGTAAGCATCGGCAATCTCGTCATGGGCAACACCACCGGCTCCTCCGACGTGCTGGCGACGATCGTCTCGCTGAAGCCGATCCGTTTCATCTTCGACATGAGCGAGAACGAGTATCTGGCCTACCAGCGCGCGGTCGCCGAGAAGCGGCTCAAGGTCAATCTCACCGGTGCCATTCCCGCCTATGTGAAGCTCGCCGACGAGACGAGCTGGGCCCATGCAGATTACCTCGACTTCGTCGACAACCAGATCGACCCGGGCTCCGGCACCATCCGCATCCGGGCGCAATTCCCCAATGCCGATCTCTTCATCGCGCCCGGCACCTTCGGAAGGCTGCGTCTGCCGGCGAGCGACCCCTATCCCGCGATCCTCATCCCCGACGCCGCCATCGTCAGCGACCAGAGCCGCAAATTGGTGATGACGGTGAAGCCCGACGGCTCCGTCGTCCCGAAGGTGATCCGCCCGGGTCCCAGCTACGGCAATCTGCGGATCGTGCGCAACGGGATTACGGCCGATGACGTGATCATCATCGACGGGCTCTTGCGGGTGCGCCCCGGCGGCAAGGTCACGCCCGAGCCCGGGAAGATCGAGCTCGACGAGTCGGGCAGCTGATCACCGCATGCGGTCGGGGGAGATGAGCCGCAGCGAAATGGAGAAGAGCCTGCCCTCGCCACAGTGCCAAGCGGGCCCGGGCGCATGAAGCTCTCGCATTTCTTCATCGACCGGCCGATCTTCGCCGCCGTCATCTCGATCTTCATCACGCTCATCGGCGGCTTCGCCTATTTCACCCTGCCGGTCTCGCAATACCCGGAGGTCGCACCTCCCACCGTCGTGGTCAAGACGAGCTATCCCGGCGCCTCGGCCCAGGTGGTGAGCGACAGCGTCGCCACGCCGCTGGAGCAGCAGATCAACGGCGTCGAGAACATGCTCTACATGGTCTCCCAAGCTACGGGAGACGGCAATCTCAACCTCACCATCACTTTCAAGCTCGGCACCGATCTCGATATCGCCCAGGTGCTGGTCCAGAACCGCGTCTCGATCGCCCTCTCCCAGCTGCCCGAGGAAGTCGTGCGGGAGGGCGTCACGGTGAAGAAGAACTCCCCCGACCTGCTGATGGTCGTGCATCTCAGCTCCCCCGACGGCTCGCGCGACCAGCTCTACATCTCGAACTACGCGACCCTCCAGATCAAGGATGTGCTGGCCCGCCTCGAGGGCGTGGGCGATGTTGTCATCTTCGGCGCCCGCGACTATGCCATGCGGGTCTGGGTCAATCCGAACCGCCTGGCGGCGCATAACCTCACCGCCGGAGATGTGGTGTCGGCGATCCGGGCCCAGAACGTCCAGGTCTCCGCCGGCGTGCTCGACCAGCCGCCCATCCCACGGCAGGGGGATTTCCAGCTCAACGTCGAGACCCTGGGGCGCCTCGTCGACCCGCGGCAATTCGCCAATATCGTCATCAACACCGATTCCCAAGGCCGGATGACGCGGCTCTCCGATATCGGGCGGGTCGAGCTCGCGGCCCAGGACTACAGCGTCAACGGCTATCTCGACCACCGTACCGCGGTGCCGCTGGGCATCTTCCAGCAGCCGGGCACGAACGCCCTCGATACGGCCCATCGCGTCGAGGCAACGATGGCGGAGCTCTCCAAATACTTCCCGCAGGGCATGCGCTACGACATCGTCTACAACCCGACCCAATTCATCTCCGAATCCGTCAACGAGGTGATCAAGACGATCTACGAGGCAGCCGGCCTCGTGGTCATCGTCATGATCCTGTTCCTGCAGACCTGGCGGGCTTCGATCATCCCGATCATCGCCATCCCCGTCTCCCTGATCGGTACGTTCGCCTTCCTGGCGGCGCTGGGATTCTCGCTCAACAACCTGTCGCTGTTCGGCCTGGTGCTGGCGATCGGCATCGTGGTCGACGACGCCATCGTCGTGGTCGAGAATGTCGAGCGCAATTTGCGCGAAGGCATGTCGCCGCGCGAGGCAGCGCACAAGACCATGGATGAGGTCGGCGGCGCGCTGGTGGCGATCGCCCTCGTGCTCGCGGCGGTCTTCGTTCCCGCGGCCTTCATCTCCGGCATCTCCGGCCAGTTCTTCCGCCAGTTCGCCGT
>DATFRE010000459.1:0-6115 GCA_035263545.1 Dongiaceae bacterium | reverse complement strand
CGGCTTCGCCCTCGGCCTCGCCTTCGCCGACAATATCGAGACCATCCGGCAATGGATGCAGAGCCTGCTGCACACGAAGCTGTTTCCCGCGGAGGTCTATTTCCTGTCGCAGTTGCCTGCCATCGTCGACCCGCAGGAGGTGGCGACGGTGGTGATCATGGCGCTGGCGTTGTCCTTTCTGGCGACCATTTATCCCTCCTGGCGGGCCGCGCGGCTCGATCCCGTCGAGGCTCTGCGTTATGAGTGAGGCGGTTCTCGAGCTGCGTGGGATCAGCCGGAGCTTCCGCCAGGGGGCCGGACGGCTCGAGGTCCTGCGCGAAGTCTCGCTCTCGGTCTATCCCGGGGAGATCGTGGCCTTGATCGGCCCTTCCGGCGCGGGCAAATCCACCTTGCTCCAGATCAGCGGGCTGCTGGAACCCCCGACCCTGGGTGAGGTGGTTGTGAAGGGAGAGGCCGCGAGCCGTCTCTCGGATGCCAGGCGCACGGCTCTGCGCCGCACCGCGATCGGCTTCGTCTATCAGTACCACCATCTGCTGCCGGAGTTCTCGGCGGTGGAGAACGTGATCCTGCCGCAGATGATCGCCGGTCTCTCGCGCGGCAAGGCGCGAGGCCGCGCGCTGGAGCTCCTGGCCATGGTCAGCCTGGGGCAGCGGGCGGAGCACCGCCCGGCGCAGCTCTCCGGCGGCGAACAGCAGCGCGTCGCCATCGCGCGCGCGCTCGCCAATGGCCCCTCGCTCCTCCTGGCGGACGAGCCGACCGGCAATCTCGATCACAACACCGCGGACGGCGTCTTCGCCATGTTGGTGAAGCTGGTGCGGGCCGTGAACCTCGGCGCCCTGGTGGCGACCCATAATCTCGAGCTCGCCCGCCAGATGGACCGCATCATCGCCATCGAGGACGGAAGGCTGGTCGAGGCCTAGTCGCCCATTCTCCAGGCGTGACGAATCGCACGTGAGCGAAGATAATCCCGCGGCGATGACCCACGCCGATTTCGTCCATCTGCGCGTCCACTCGGCCTATTCGCTCTCCGAGGGCGCCGTCAAGATCAAGCAGCTGGTCGAGCTCTGCCGGCGCCACGCGATGCCGGCGGTCGCGGTCGCCGATAGCGGCAATCTGTTCGGCGCCTTTCAATTCGCCCAGGTCGCTGCCGATGCCGGTGTGCAGCCCATCATCGCCTGCCAGCTCGGCCTTCGGCGCGAGCAAGGTGAAGCCTCCTCCCGTCCGGGGCTGAAGCCGCCGCCCGATCAGCTCCTCGTCCTGGTGCAGAACGAGACGGGCTATCGCAACCTGCTGCGGCTGGTGAGCAAATCCTTCCTGGAGGGCGAGCCGGGCGAGGCGCCGCAGCTGTCGCTTGCCGCCCTCGAGGCGATGACCGAGGGACTGATCGCGTTTACCGGCGGGCCCCAGGGGCGCGTCGGCCGATTGCTGGGAGAAGGCCAGGACGACGCCGCGGCGGCCGCGCTCGCCGAGCTCCAGCGCCTCTTTCCCGGACGGCTCTACGTCGAGCTCATGCGCCATGGCCTCGCGGCCGAGAGGCTGATCGAGGGCCGCCTGCTCGACCTCGCCTATGCGCGCGACCTGCCGCTCATCGCCACCAACGAGGTCTTCTTCGCCGATGAGGCGATGCACGAGGCCCATGACGTGCTGCTCTGCATCGCCGAGGGTGTCCCCCTCAGCCAGGAGAAGCGCCGCCGCGTCACGCCCGAGCATCGCTTCAAGAGCGCCGCGGAGATGCGCGCCCTTTTCGCCGACCTGCCGGAGGCGGTGGACAACACCCTGGTCGTCGCCCAGCGCTGCGCCTACATCCCGCGGCCGCGCAAGCCAATCCTCCCGCCCTTCGAGGCCGGCACTGGCCTCGGCGAGATCGAGGAGCTTCGCCGCCAGGCCGCCCTGGGATTGGAACGCCGGCTGGAGGGGTTGAGCGAGGAGGCGCGCAAGCCCTATCAGGAGCGCATGGAATACGAGCTCGGCGTCATCATCCACATGGGCTTCGCCGGCTATTTCCTCATCGTCGCCGACTTCATCGGCTGGGCGAAGGCCCAGGGGATTCCCGTCGGGCCGGGACGCGGCTCGGGCGCCGGCTCGGTCGTGGCCTGGAGCCTGAACATCACCGATCTCGACCCGCTGGCCTGGGGGCTGCTGTTCGAGCGCTTCCTCAATCCCGAGCGGGTGTCGATGCCGGACTTCGACGTCGACTTTTGCCAGGAGCGGCGCGACGAAGTGATCCGCTACGTCCAGGACAAGTACGGCCGCGACCGCGTGGCCCAGATCATCACCTTCGGCAAGCTGCAGGCGCGCGCCGCGCTGCGCGATGTCGGACGGGTCCTGGAGATGCCCTATGGTCAGATCGACCGGCTCTGCAAGCTGGTGCCCAACAACCCCGCCAATCCGGTGTCGCTGGCGCAGGCGATCGAGGGTGAGGCCCAGCTGCGCGCGGCGATCGCCGAGGATCCGGCAGTGGCGCGGCTTTTCGATATCGCCCGCAAGCTCGAGGGCCTCTACCGCCATGCCTCGACCCATGCGGCGGGGGTGGTGATCGGCGACCGGCCGCTCGAGCAGCTGATACCGCTCTACCGCGATCCGCGCTCCGACATGCCAGTGACCCAGTTCAACATGAAGGATGTCGAGCAGGCGGGTCTGGTGAAGTTCGACTTCCTGGGTCTGAAGACGCTGACGGTGCTGACCCAGGCGGAGGCGCTGGTGCGCCGGCGCGATCCGGAATTCCACCTGGCGCGCATTCCCCTCGACGATCCCAAGACCTTCGCGGTCCTGGGCCACGGCGATTCGACCGGGGTGTTCCAGCTGGAAAGCTCCGGCATGCGCGACGTGCTGCGCCGGATGAAGCCCGACCGCTTCGAGGACATCATCGCCCTCGTCGCCCTCTATCGCCCGGGCCCGATGGACGACATCCCGAAATACATCAACGTCAAGAACGGGACGGAGCCCGCCGACTATCTCCACCCCGCCCTGGAGCCGATCCTGAAGGAGACCTTCGGGATCATGGTCTATCAGGAGCAGGTGATGCAGATCGCCCAGACCCTCTCTGGCTACACGCTAGGCGGGGCCGATCTGCTGCGTCGCGCCATGGGCAAGAAGATCAAGGAGGAGATGGAAGCCCAGCGCAACGACTTCGTCGCAGGCGCGGTCGGCCGCGGCGTCGACGAGGCTCAGGCCAAGGGCATCTTCGAGAAGGTCAACAAATTCGCCGGCTACGGCTTCAACAAGTGCCATGCAGCGCCCTATGCGCTGATCGCCTATCAGACGGCCTGGTTCAAGGCCAACTATCCGGTCGAGTTCTTCGCCGCGTCGATGACCTTCGACATCAACAACACCGACAAGCTCGGGCTCTTCCGCCAGGAGCTGGACCGTTTGAAGATCCGTCTCCTGCCGCCCGACATCAACCGGTCGGAGGCGCTTTTCGGTGTCGAGGCCGATGCGGAGGGCGCGCTCGCCGTGCGCTATGCGCTGGCGGCGGTGCGCAATGTGGGGCAGGGGGCGGCCGAGGGGATCGTGGCCGCCCGCAAGGCCGAGGGTCCCTTCAAGAGCCTGTCCGATTTCGCCCGGCGCTCCGATCCCAGGGCCGTCAACAAGCGGGCGCTGGAGAACCTGATTTGCGCCGGCGCCTTCGATGGTCTCAATGCCAATCGGCACCAGACCTATCAAGGCGTGGAGCTGATGCTGCGCCAGGCCGGGGCCGCCGCCAACGACCGGGCGAGCCAGCAGGTAAGCCTGTTCGGCGGCGCCTTCAGCGAGCCCGATCGCCTGAGCCTGCCCCAGACGGCCGACTGGCCGCTGATGGAAAAGCTGCGCCATGAGTTCGAGGCCATCGGCTTCTATCTCTCGGCCCATCCGCTGGACAGCTTCGGCAGCACGCTGAAGCGCCTGGAGGTGGTCCGCTATGCCGATCTGCCGAGCTGGATCGTCGGCCGGCCGACCATGCGGGCGAAGCTTGCCGGCATCGTGACCGGCCGTCAGGAGCGGACCTCGGCCAAGGGGTCCCGCTTCGCCTTCGTCCAGCTCTCCGATGCCAGCGGTGTGTTCGAGATCGTCGTCTTCTCCGAGACCCTGGCCGCCCATCGCGAGCTGCTGGAGCCCGGGACCCCTCTGCTGCTGACCGTCGATGTCCGGCTTGACCCCGACAATACAAGGCTGACCGCGCAGGCCATCCAGGGGCTCGAGGCAGCCGCGGCCCAGACCAGCGTCGGCCTCAAGGTCTATCTGAACGATAGCGGCCCGATCCCGAGCCTGCGGCAGATCATGGAACGGTGCGGGCGGGGCAAAGGGCGGCTGCGTCTGGTCCTGGAGCTGGAACGGGGCCAAGAATGCGAGGTGGCCGTGCCCGGAGGCTGGGCCATCTCACCGGCCACGCGGGGGGCGATCAAGGCCATTCCCGGCATCGTCGATGTGCAAGACATTTAGCCACACTAAGCCTTTGAAAAAACACTTGCCTTAACCAGGCCGGGCGGCTAAGACCACGCCCGCTTGAAACCCGCACGCGGGGCCCGTGGCCTGTCGGGGAGACATCCCGACCGGTCGCTCCGGTGTCCCTCCCATACTGGGAGCGGACCACATCCCGCGGAGGCCTAACCGGAAAAGGACGTTTTCACATGGCGATGCCAGAGTTCACCATGCGCCAGCTCCTGGAAGCTGGCGTGCATTTCGGTCATCACACCCGCCGCTGGAACCCGAAGATGGCGCCGTTCATCTTCGGCGTGCGCAACGGTGTCCATATCCTCGATCTGGAGCAGACGGTGCCGCTCCTGCAGCAGGCGCTGCAGGCGGTGCGCGACGTGGTCAGCGGCGGCGGGCGCGTGCTCTTCGTCGGCACCAAGCGCCAGGCGAGCGAGAAGATCGCGGAAGCCGCCAAGCGCTGCGGCCAGTACTACGTCAACCATCGCTGGCTCGGCGGCATGCTGTCGAACTGGAAGACCATCTCCAACTCGATCAAGCGCCTGAAGGATCTGGAGGCGCGCCTCTCGGAGAGCAACACCGGCCTCACCAAGAAGGAGCTGCTGCAGATGACCCGCGAGCGCGACAAGCTCGAGCGGGCGCTGGGCGGCATTAAGGAGATGGGCGGCCAGCCGGACATTCTGTTCGTGATCGATACCAACAAGGAATCGATCGCGGTGGCAGAGGCGGTGAAGCTCGGCATTCCGGTCGTCGCCGTAGTCGACAGCAACAGCAACCCCAACGGCATCGCCTATCCGATCCCGGGCAATGACGATGCCATCCGCGCCATCGCCATGTATTGCGACCTGATCTCGGCCGCGGTGCTGGACGGTCTGCAGCAGGAGGCGATCGCCACCGGTGCCGATATCGGCGAGCAGGCGGAGCTGCCGGCCGAGCAGCTGCCCGCGGCGGAAGCCCTCGGCGAGGGTGCTGCGGCGCAGGCTTAGGTCTATCGGGCCGCCGCCCGGCGCGGCGGCCCGCAACTTCACAAGAGGATAGAGGTCATGGCCGAGATCACCGCGGCGCGGGTCAAGGAGCTTCGGGAAAAGACCGGGGCTGGCATGATGGATTGCAAGAAGGCGTTGGCCGAGACGCAGGGCGACCTCGAGGGTGCCTTCGACTGGCTGCGCAAGAAGGGGCTGGCGGCCGCCGCCAAGAAGGCAGGCCGGGTGGCCGCCGAAGGGCTGGTGGGCCTCGCCGTCGAGGGGACCCGCGGCGCCCTGGTCGAGGTCAATGCCGAGACCGATTTCGTCGCCCGCAACGAGCAGTTCCAAGGCTTCGTGCGCCAGGTGGCGCAGCTGGCGCTGGGTGCAGCCGATATCGAGGCCCTCGCCGCCTCGCCCTATGGCAAGGAGGGCAAGAGCGTCGCCGAGACGCTAACCCAGCTCATCGCCACGATCGGTGAGAACATGACGCTGCGCCGGATGGCCAAGCTCTCGGTCGGCCGGGGCGTGGTGGTCGGCTATGTCCACAATTCGCAGGCGCCTGGCCTGGGCAAGATCGGCGTGCTGGTCGGGCTGGAATCGACCGGCGATGCCGGCAAGCTCGCGGCCTTCGGCAAGCAGCTGGCCATGCATGTGGCCGCGGCCAATCCCCAGTCCCTCGACATCGCCACCGTCGATCCGGCGGCGCTGGAGCGGGAGCGCGGCGTGCTCGCGGAGCAGGC
>DATFRE010000458.1:0-2637 GCA_035263545.1 Dongiaceae bacterium | reverse complement strand
GATCGGGACCCGGATGCCGACGCTCCTCAGCACGATCGGGGTATAGCTCGCGAGTGCGGCCACGAAATTATCGGCGAAGAGTGTTCCGGCGGAGGTCGTGACCGCGCCTATCCTTCCGCTGCGGCTCTCGAGGCCGAGGATTTCCGTCCCATAGCGGAATTTCACGCCCTGCGCCGCGCAGTGCGCGGCCAGCGCGGTCGTGAACTTGTGGCAATCGCCGACCTCGTCTCGCGCGAAATAGATTCCGCCGACGAGGGAATCTGCCGTCGCCTTCAAGGCCGGCTCGTGCTCCAGGCATTTTGCCCTGTCGGCGGGCTCGAAGGTGAGGCCATGACCCGACATGAACTCCGCCGCCTTCAGCCCGGCCTTGAACGATTCGGCGCTGGTATAGATCTTGAGGACGCCGACCGTTCTTAGATCGTATTCGATGCCGGTCTCGGCGCGGATCTGCTGCAGGATCTTCAGGCTATGCAGCGCCAGCTTCAGATTGGTCAGCGAGTTGCGGCGGAAGCGCTCCGGCCTGCAATTGGCGATGAAGCCCAGGCCCCAGCGCCACATATGCGGGATGGCGCCGTAACGGACCAGAAGCGGGGCGTCTTCCTTCCCCATCCATTTCAGGATCTTGCGCGGCATGCCGGGCTGCGACCAGGGCTCGACCTCGCTGGCATGGATGACCCCGCCATTGCCGAAGCTCGTCTCCCGAGCAGCACCGCTCTGCCGATCGAGGACCTCGACCTCGTGTCCCTGCTTGGCCAGGAAATAGGCGGTTGCCGTGCCGACGATGCCGGCGCCGAGAACGATCGTCTTCATGCCTGTTCTCTCATGCCCAAGCGCATCGTCTCAGCGTCCCCTCGCATCGACCGGCCAGATGTCGACCAGCGTATCGCCGCGCACGCAGTGGTAGCGGTCGTAGAGATTGATCGTCGGATCGCAGTGCGGCACCAGGAACTCGACGGTATCGCCGAGCTTGAGACTGCCGCCCTTGGGGTCGTAGTCGACACCGCCATGCTCATCGCCCATCAGCTTGTACTTGCTGGCGGTGAGGCGGGGTGTCGCGACGGTGGCGACGCCACCCTCGGTGGCGAAGGATTTGTAGCCGGCATTGACGACGGCGAAACCCTCGCGATTGGCGCTGACCACCGTGGCCTGCACGAACAGGGCGGCCTTGAAGGGCGAGGCGCGGTTGGCCGTCATGTCGATCTCCGTGTACTCGCGATCCATGAAGGGATAGGAGCCGGGCTGGACCTCGGTATAGACGCCGCCCGAGGGATCGATATCGAAGGTGCCTGTGCCGCCGCCGGTCACGATGCCGGGCGCGAGGCCCTCGGCGGCGAGCTTTGCGAGCAGCGGGCGCACGCGTTCGATCTGCGCGTTGCAGGCGGCCCTTCGCTCGGCGAAGCCGGGGATATGCTGGAGGTGCCCGTAATAGGCCTGGATACCGGCAAAGCGGAGATGGGCGGAATCCTTGATCCGTCGCGCGAGCGCGACGACGCCCTCGGGCGTCGGCACGCCCGTCCGGCCCTGTCCGACATCGAACTCGACAATGACCGAGATCGGCTTTCCGGCTGCCTGGGCGGCCCGGGCGAGAGCGTCGACATTGGCCGGATTATCGGCCACCACCATCAGCCCTTTGGCCTTCCCGTTGAGCCCGACGAGGCGCTCGATCATCACCGGCGTGACGACCGGCGAGGTGATCAGCACGCCTTCGATCCCGCTGCCAGCGATCACTTCCGCCTCGCCGATGGTCGTGCAGCAGATGCCGACTGCACCTGCGGCCATCTGCCGGCGGCCTATCTCGATCGATTTTGCGCCCTTGCTATGCGGCCGCAGATTGATGCCGGCCGCCTTGGTATGCGCGGCCATCGCTGCGATATTGCCCTCGAGAGCGTCGAGATCGAGCAGCAGCGCCGGCGTATTGAGCTTTGCCCGTGATCCCTTCACGCCGATCAAGGCCTGGTTCGGCCCGACGCCGGGATTCGCATCGCGCATTCTCATCTCCCCGTCTGAATTCGAAGGATGCCATAGGCGCCGATCTCGATCACTTGCGAGGCCGGCGCGCCTTTTTGCGTCTTGAGAAATGAAGGATCGGTCGCCGCCGCGGCGAATGTCGATTCATCCAGCCGAGCGACGCGCGCCTCCTCCAGCCCGGCGAGAGCCACGCGCTGGGGCCGATCGAGGAGATTGGCGAGCCAAATGCATGTTCCGCCCCCGGCGAGGCGGTGCGCCAGCACGGTGATGCGCGCCGGATCCTCCGAGATCGCCTCCAGGAGAGGCTGGCCGGCGGCCGGCGCCAGGCCGGCGATCACGTGATAAATCGGAAACACCGCGGTGCGGTCGAGATCATCGAACCAAGGCTGGGCATTGGGCGATCGGTGATGGACGATGCCGAGCTCGCCGGCGAGCGCGGCGGGGGTGATGGCCGCAAGCCCGGCTTTCCCGGCTTCGACGATCGAGCCCAGCGTCCAGGCGGCGCCGAACAGCGCGCGATGGCGCGGATCCATGCGCACCATCGTGCCGCGCCTGTTCTCCGGATTGGCCGCGGGCTCGCCATAGGGGCTCGTATCCAGCGCTATGCTGGAGCTGATCAGGCGGTAAGGCAGATGGCCGGCGAAGGCCCGCACCGTCCGTGCGATATGC
>DATFRE010000457.1:0-6600 GCA_035263545.1 Dongiaceae bacterium | reverse complement strand
GACGTCGCGAACTACACCGACATCGACCCGATTTTCGGAACGCTCGAGGACTTCGACCATCTCGTCGCCTCGGCACATGCGCTCGGCCTCAAGGTCCTGCTCGATCTCGTGCCGAATCACACGTCGGACCGGCATCCGTGGTTCCAGGAGGCGCGGCGCTCGCGCCGGGCGGCAAAGCGCGACTGGTACATCTGGCGCGACCCCGGCCCCGATGGCGGCCCACCCAACAATTGGCTGAGCGAATTCGGCGGGCCTTCCTGGACCTTCGATCCCGGCACGGGCCAGTACTATCTCCACTCCTATCTCAAGCAGCAGCCCGACCTGAACTGGCGCAATCCTGCACTGAAGGCGGCCATGGAGGATGTGCTGCGCTTCTGGCTCGACCGTGGGGTCGATGGCTTCCGCCTCGATGCACTGCATCACGTCGTCAAGGACGAGCTCTTCCGCGACAATCCGGCGAACCCGAATTTCCGCCCGGGCATGGCGCCCCATCACCTGCTGGAGCGGCTCTATACGGTCGACCGTCCCGAGGTGCATGAGGTGATCGCCGATCTGCGCCGCATCGTGGATGGCTATGGCGAGCGGGTACTGATCGGCGAGGTCCATCTGCCGCTGCCGCGGCTCATGGGCTATTACGGCGTCGGTGGCCAGGGCCTCCAGCTTCCCTTCAATTTCAGCCTTCTCAAGGCGGGCTGGACACCGGCGAGCCTCCGGCCCCTCATCGCCGCCTATGAGGCAGCGCTGCCGGCCGGCGCCTGGCCCAACTGGGTGCTGGGCAATCATGACAGTCCGCGGGTGGCGAGCCGTCTCGGCCCGTCGCTTGCCCGGCTTGCGGCCCTGCTGCTCCTGACCCTGCGCGGGACGCCCACGGTCTACTACGGCGATGAGCTCGGCATGACGGATGTCGCGATCCCGCCGGATCAGGTCCAGGATCCCTTCGAGAAGAACGTGCCCGGCCTGGGCCTCGGCCGCGATCCCGGGCGCACGCCGATGCGCTGGTCGGCCAAGCCCCAGGCGGGCTTCACCACGGGCGCGCCCTGGCTGCCGATCGGCGGGAATCTCGCGGCCTGCAATGTGGAGGCGGAGGCCGCAGATCCGGGCTCGATGCTCGCGCTCTATCGCCGCCTGATCGCTCTCAGGAAGGAACAGCCGGCGCTGACGCTGGGGAGCTATTGCGGGATCGATACCGATCCCCGATGCCTCGGCTTCCGGCGCGAGGCTGCGGGGGATCACCTGCTGGTGCTGCTCAATTTCTCCGATTCCGTCTGCCGGATCCCGCAGAAGGGCCGCCTGCTCCTCTCGACGGAGGCCGAGCGGCCGAGGGCCGAGATCGACGAGCTGCGGCCGGCGGAAGGCGTCGTCCTCCAGCTCGGCTGATCAGCTCGGATCGAGCTCGGTATCCCAGTAGAGGAAGTCGCGCCAGCTATGGTGTAAATAATTGGGCGGGAAAGCCCGCCCATTTTCCTGCAACTCGAATGTCGTGGGTTGTGCGGGTCTACTCTTGGGGTGCATGCCCGATTGATGGGGCAGGCGGTTGCCCTTCAGCAGGTTGCAGCTCTGGCAGGCGGTGACGACATTGGTCCAGGTCGTCCGCCCGCCGCGCGAGCGCGGCACCACATGATCGAAGGTCAGCTCATGTGTGGGGCAGCAGCGCCGGCAATACTGGCAGGTGAAGCTGTCCCTGAGGAAGACGTTGAACCGGGTGAAGGCCGGCCGCCGGTTCAGCGGCACGAATTCTTTCAATGCGATGACACTGGGCAGCCGCATCTCGAAGCTCGGGCTGCGCACGATGCGCTGGTATTGGGAGACGATATTGACCCGATCGAGGAAGACCGCCTTGATCGATTCCTGCCAGGGCCAGAGGGACAGCGGGAAGTAGCTCAACGGCCTGAAATCGGCGTTGAGGACCAGGGCTGCGCAACTGTCCGGCGATGCGTTCATCCGTCTGGGTGGCTCCGCATCAAGGATCACGGCGGTAGATTTAGCGAGTCGATCCGGAAAACACAAGATATGGGGGATAGGCCCGCTTCAATCTTCATTAGTTTGTCACTTGACCCTGACGGCCGGCGCCACCGCGGCGAAGGCGCGGGCGATGAACTGCCCGCCGAGCAGGAGCCCGCGCTCGTCGATGCTGTGCGGCATGCCGCGCCGTGTCTCGGTGGTGACCTCGACGCCTTCCGCCTTCAGGGCCGCCGCCGCGCGGGCGAGCTCCTCATAGGGCACCACCGGATCGGCGTCGCCATGGACGAGGAGCACCGGCGGGCGCGAGCGGATCTCGGCGGCGAGATCGGATGCTCCGACCAGGGTACCCGAATAGCCCACCACGGCGGCGACCGCCTCGGGGCGGCGCAGCGCCACATAGAGCGCCATCATCGTGCCCTGGGAGAAGCCCACCAGAGCGAGGTCGCGGTCTGTCAGGCCGCGGGTCGCCAGCGCCTCGTCGAGGAAGGCATTGAGGATCGAGGCCGCGGCCCTGGTCCCGGCCAGGATCGTCTCGGGCAAGCGGTCGGCGAAGCTGAACCACTGGTGGCCGAAAGGGCCCATCTCGCAGGGGAAGGGGGCGTGGGGCGAGAGGAACTCGCTGTCGGGCAGAATCCGTGCCCAGTGGGGCGCGAGCCCGATCAGGTCGTTGCCGTCCGAGCCATAGCCGTGCAGCAGGATGACGAGGTGGCGCGGCTTGCCGCCGGAGGCCGGCGGCTGGCTGGGGCCGTTGAGCTCGAAGGGGCTTCGCATGGGGATGAATTCCTCAGACTGCTTTTGGAACCAGGATCTTGCGGGCGTAGTAATGCCAGAGCAGGCGCGAGGCGACGCTGCGCCAAGGCCGCCATGCCTCGCCCATGCGGCGGAGGGCGGCCTCCTCGGGCCGCTTCCGCTTGCGCTTGACGAGGCCCGCGGCGGCGCGCAGCGCAAGATCGCCAGCCGGCAGCACATCGGGCCGGTGCATGCAGAACATCAGATAGATCTCTGCCGTCCAGAGCCCGACGCCCTTCAGCTTCATGAGCTCCGCCAGAACCGCCTCGTCGGGCAGCAAGGCGAGCGCGTCGAGGTCGAGGCGCCGCTCTCCCACCGCCTCGGCGAGGCCGCGGGCATAGACCGCCTTCTGCCGGCTGAAGCCGACGCCGCGCAGGCCATCCTCGCCCAGCGCCAGGATCGCGGCCGGCGTGATCGCGCCGCCCGCCGCGGCACCAAGGCGCGCGGCGATGGCCCGATGGGAGGCGGTGGAGACCTGCTGCGCCAGCACGATATCCAGCAGCGAGGCGAAGCCCGGCGGGCGCGAGCGCGGCGGCGGGGCACCCACCTCGGCCAGCGCGCGGGCGAGATCGGCGTCCTGCCAGGCGAGCAGCTTGAGTGCGGCGGCAAGACGCTTGCCCTCGATGGCCGGCTGAACCAGTGTCATGACCTCATATCTCCCGAGCCGTCCTCCCGATGCAAGCTTCAACAGCACCTGCCGCCACGCCGCAAATCACCCGCTTCGCCCCGAGCCCGACGGGCCGCCTGCATCTCGGCCATGCTCATGCGGCGCTCTTCGCCGAGCGGCAGGCGCGCGCAACTGGCGGGCGTTTCCTGCTTCGCATCGAGGATATCGACCGCAGCCGCTGCCGCCCCGAATTCGAGGCGGCCATCTTCGCCGACCTCGCCTGGCTGGGGCTCAACTGGGAGGTGCCGGTGCGCCGGCAGTCGGATCACATCGGCGAGTATCGCGCGGCGCTCGACGCGCTTGCCTCCCGCGGCTTGCTCTATCCCTGCTTCTGCAGCCGCAAGGAGATCCAGGCTGAGATCGCCGCGGCCGCAGGCGCCCCTCAGGGTCCCGAGGGACTGCTCTATCCTGGGCTCTGCCGCGCGCTGACCGAGCCGGCCCGGGCCCGGCGCATGGCGGCGGGTGAGCCCTATGCTGTGCGCCTCGACAGCATCAAAGCGGGCGAGGCCGCGGGGCGGCTAAGCTGGGAGGACGAAGCGCGCGGGGTCTTTGCGGTCGAGCCCGGGCTTCTGGGCGATGTGGTCCTGGGCCGCCGCGATGCGCCTGCGAGCTATCATCTCGCGGTTACCCTGGACGACCATCGCCAGGGCATCACCCTGGTGACGCGGGGCGAGGATCTGCTGCCGGCGACCCATGTCCATCGCTTGCTCCAGGCCTTGCTGGGGCTATCGGTGCCACGCTGGCGCCATCACGGGCTTCTGGTCAACGAGAAGGGCGAGCGCCTGGCCAAGCGCGACGGAGCGATGACCCTGGCGGCGCTGCGCGCCGCCGGTTGCAGCGCCGAAGATGTGCGGGCGATGGCGGGGTTCCCGGATTTACCGTCCACTCCAGACAGCCGTGATCGCTGAGACAGCCTGTCCCAAGCGCTTGCCGATCGGGCAAGCCCTCCCAACATGGAAGATTACGTCCGGTTGTAGAGGTGGCGTCCTTTACCGCTCGGTGCCGAGGCTGCGGGATGTGGTGATGCGCCGGTGTTGATAACGCTTTCGGAACTGAGCGCGCTCGCCCAGGTCGTCGTGGTCGACCTGGTGCTGGCCGGCGACAACGCCATCGTCGTCGGTCTGGTGGCCGCGGGGCTGCCGCGCCATCAGCGCGCGAAGGTCATCATGACGGGCATCGTGGCGGCGACGGTGCTGCGCGTCGCCTTCGCGGTGGTGACCACCCGGCTGCTTCAGATCATCGGGCTCACTTTGGCCGGCGGGCTTCTCCTGCTCTGGGTTACCTGGAAGCTCTGGCGCGAGATCAAAGCCGAGAAGGTGCATGCCAAGGCTGCCGCCTGCGGTGCGGAGGCCGATTGCACCGCCGCACCTCGCAAATCCATGCGCCAGGCGGTGATCCAGATCGTGCTGGCCGATGTCTCCATGTCCCTCGACAATGTGCTGGCGGTCGCGGGCATCTCGCTCGAACACCCCTGGGTGCTCTTCGTCGGACTCGTTCTCTCCGTCGCCCTCATGGGCGCGGCCGCGGCCATGATCGCCGGGCTCCTCAAGCGCTTCCCCTGGGTCTCCTATGTCGGCCTCGCAATCATCTTCTATGTCGCGGTGAAGATGATCTATTCCGGCTCCATGGATGTCATGCAGGCGACCGGCGCTGCGTGACACGGAAGAGAAATAGCTAGGCCCTGGGCGCCGGGAGCCGCAGCCCTTCGACGATATCGACATAGCCTGGCTGGTCCGGCGAGAGATAGCCGTGGCGGACCAGGAAATCGATATTGACCAGGGCGACGTTGAACTTGAAGTCCTCGGTCTCCGCCATCCGCTCGCGCACCTCCTCGATGGGCCAGAGGGCGAATGATTCGATCTCGCCATCGGTGTTGCGCGGGACGAAGGACTCCGGCAGCTCGATGTCGTAGGCGAAGCAGATGTCGTTGCGCAGCCCTTCGCTGCGCTCGGTGATGTAGCTGATGAATCCGACCGGACGGGCTTGGCGCGCCATCGCCTCCGAGAGCGAGGCTTCCTCAGCCGATTCCTTGAGCACATTGTCCATGAGGCTGATCCCCATAGGCTGGCCGCCGGCGACCAGATGATCGAGCTTGCCGGGCGCGGTCTGCTTATGGGGCGAGCGCTTGCCCACCCAGAGCTTGAGATCGGCACCCCGGCCGACGAAGCCGTTCACATGCACGCCATAGGCCCGCACGCCGAAGAGCGGCACCGCCGCGCGCTCGATCTGCATCAGCGGCGGGCTGTAGAAATCCACGCCCACGGGATAGGCCTCGTTGCGCCAGCCCCGGGTCAGCCCCTCATGCTTCAGCGCCAGCAGGATCTGTTCCACCGCCCGGCTCCTCTGCTCGAAGCCGGTGAGAGCGGGGGCGAGATCGATCGCCTCGCCCGAAACGCGGAAAACCTCGGGGAAGGCGCGGAGCCGCTCGGCGAAATCTTCGGTGATCCAGCCCACGCCCTGCCCTTCGATGCGAAACGGCCGATAGCGCGCGGGCTCCCAGCGCTGGCACTCGCGGATTCGGTCGAGCAGGCTCATGGCGATCTCAACGCTTTGAGGTGGAGGCCCGCTCTCCTAGCAGACTTTGCCGAGCCGCCGCCAGCAGGATAGAATTCTCCGCATGAGAGCGATGCATGATCTGGGCGGCCTGCCGGCCGGGCCCGTGGAGCGCGACGAGCATGACCCCGGCCTGGCGGAGCGGCGCGTGGACGCGCTGATGGTGCTCCTGATGGGACATGGCGTCTTCAATGTCGACGAGATGCGCCGAACCATCGAGAGCCTGCCGCCCGATATCTACGAACGCCACGACTACTATGAGCGCTGGCTCCTCACCATCGAGCGGCTGCTGATCGAGAAGGGGGTGCTGACGGCGGAGGAGATCGAGACCCGGCTCCGGGATCAGGCGCGACATGGTTGAACCCGCTTTCAAGCCCGGCATGATGGTCCGGGTGCGTGACATTCCCGTGAAGGGCCATATGCGCACACCCGCCTATGTGCGCGGCAGGCAGGGCTGGATCGAGGGCCTCCAGGGCGCTTTCCCCAATCCGGAGCGGCTCGCCTATGGCGCCGACGGCCTGCCGCCCGTCCCTCTCTATCTGGTGCGGTTCCGCCAGAGCGATCTCTGGCCCGGCTATGACGGCGGCGACAGCCTCGTCCTCGACATCTTCGAGCATTGGCTCGAACGC
>DATFRE010000456.1:0-6272 GCA_035263545.1 Dongiaceae bacterium | reverse complement strand
AGACGCCGATCTCATTGGCCGGGCCGAAGCGGTTCTTGACCGCGCGCAGGATCCGGAACTGATGGCCGCGCTCGCCTTCGAAATAGAGCACGGTATCCACCATATGCTCGAGCACCCGGGGGCCCGCGATCATGCCTTCCTTGGTGACATGGCCCACCAGCAGCAGGCTGAAGCCCCGGCGCTTGGCGAGCCGGATCAGCTCCGCCGCCGAAGCCCGGACCTGGGCCACGGTGCCGGGCGCCGAATCCAGATTGTCGAGATACATGGTCTGGATGGAATCGATGATGACCAGCTCCGGCGGCGCGGCACCGTCGAGCGTGGCGGCGATGTCGCGGATCGAGGTCGCGGCCGCCAGCGAGATGGGCGCCTGGAGCAGGCCGAGACGGCCGGCGCGCAGTCGCACCTGCTCGATGGCCTCCTCGCCGGAGATGTAGATGGTGCCCGGCGCCCCGGCGAAGCGGCCGAGGGCAGCCGCCACCTGGAGCACCAGGGTCGACTTGCCGATGCCGGGATCGCCGCCGATGAGAAGGGCCGAGCCCTTGACCAGCCCGCCGCCCACGACGCGGTCGAACTCGGCGATGCCGCTCCCCCGGCGCAGCGCCGGGGCGCTCTCGCCGGCCAGCGGCTGGAGATCGATCTTGCGCCCACGCCCTGCCGAGAGGCCCTTGGGCGCCGTCTCGGCTGCCGCCTCCTCGACGATGGTGTTCCATTCGCCGCAGGAATCGCAGCGCCCGCTCCAGCGCGGGAAGCTGGCGCCGCAGGATTGGCAGACATAGCGGGCCGCGGCCTTCGCCACTCGATGGGGCTCCTTAAAGCGAGCGGACCGGCATGGAGATGGGGCCTTCCGCGCGGCCGTGGATGAACTGCTCGACATGGGGATCACCCGACCTGTCGATCTCCTTGGCCGGCCCCTGCCAGATGATGCGCCCGTCATAGATCATGGCGATGCGGTCGGCGATATGCCGGGCGCTCACCATGTCATGGGTGATGGAGACCGCGGTCGCGCCCAGGTCGCGCACGCATTTGATGATCAGCTTGTTGATGACATCGGCCATGATCGGATCGAGGCCCGTGGTCGGCTCGTCGAAGAAGATGACTGACGGCTCCTTGGCGATGGCGCGGGCGAGCGCGACGCGCTTCTGCATGCCGCCCGAGAGCTCCGCCGGAAAGAGCTCGCCCACCGGCGCTTCCAGCCCGACGGCGCCGAGCTTGCGCAGCGCGATCTCCTTGGCCTGGCGCCGGTCCATGCGCTCGCCCTGGATGAGGCCGAAGGCGACGTTCTCCCAGACTCGCAGCGAATCGAACAGGGCGGAGCCTTGAAACAGCATCCCGAACTGCCGGCGCATCTTCTCGCGCTCGTTGCCGGTGAGCCCCACCGTTTCCTGCCCGTCCACCAGGATGCTGCCGGAATCCGGGCGCAGCAGCCCGAGGATGCATTTGATCAGCACGGATTTGCCCGAGCCCGACCCGCCGATGACGACGAGGGATTCGCCGACGCCCACGCTGAGCTCGACGCCCCGCAGCACCTTCTTGGCGCCGAAGGACTTGTGCAGGCCGGTCACCGCGATCTTTGGCGCGCCCGTCATCGGGAGAAGAAGACCTCGGTCAGGATGTAGTTCAGCACCAGGATCAGGATCGAGGCCGAGACCACGGCATTGGTGGTCGCAGCGCCCACGCCCTGAGCACCACCGCGGGAGTGATAGCCGTGGTAGCAGCCCATCAGGGTCACGATGAAGCCGAAGACGGCGGCCTTCACCAGGCCGGAGATGATGTCGAGATTGGTGACGAAATCGACGGTGTTGCGCAGATAGACGGCCGAGTTGAAGCCCAGCTTGTAGACGGCGATCACGTAGCCGCCGAAGACGCCGATGGCATCGGCGACGGCCACGAGGAAGGGAAGTGCCAGCAAGCCCGCGACCAGCCGCGGCACCACCAGATACTTCATCGGGTTGGTGGAGAGGGTGCTGAGGGCGTCGATCTGCTCGGTCACCCGCATGGTGCCGATCTCCGCGGCCATGGCGGCACCGATTCGTCCCGCCACCATGAGGCCGGCCAGCACCGGGCCCAACTCGCGGGTCAGTGCCACGACCACGACATTGGGGATCGCGGATTCCGCATTGAAGCGGGAGAAGCCGGTATAGCTCTGCAGCACGAGGACCATGCCGGTGAAGATGGCGGTCAGCCCGACCACCGGCAGGGAGTAGTAGCCGATATCGATGAACTGGCGGCCGAGCAGGCGGAAATAGAAGGGCGGCCGGAAGGCCGAGAAGATGGCCTCGGCCGCGAAGAGGGTGATGCGGCCAAGCTGCTCCAGGCCGTTGAGCACGGCGGCGCCGATGGGCTGCAGGATGTTGGTCATGATGCTGAAGAGTTTCTAACCGATGTTATCGGATATTGGAAAAAGGCCAATTTTCGCTGATTTTTCAAAGGCTTTATAAGCGTCGATTCGCGGCGACGGCGGCGGCAGAGGACGGAGCCGGCACGATACGGCGATCGGAAACGGCCATCAAGGCCGGCAATGGCTCATGCCCGAGGGGGCTTCGGGGGATCGCGGTGCCGGCTGTCATTGGGATCGTGATCCATTTTGGTATCGAGAGACCCGCAGGGCGCCGCTCTTGTTATCCCCCTGGCCCGCCATAGGTGAGGGTGTGGAGTGGAAAGGTATTCCAATGACGCGCATTAGCTTGACGACCGCCGCGGCCGCCGCCGCAATCATCTGGTCGCCGGGCCTGGCCTCGGCGCATTCCTGGTACACCGGCCTCTACAATCCCGCTGGTCGGCTCTGCTGCGGCGGCACCGACTGCGGGCCCGTCTCGCCGGGCCTGCTGCGCCGCGAAGCCGACCAGTCCTTCTCCGTCTGGCATGGCGGCAAGTGGTACCCCATCCCGACGGACGCGATCATGTCGATCGCAAGTCCCGATGCGCGCGTGCATCTCTGTTTCTGGGGTGGCGCGCCGAGATGCGTCTTCCTGCCTGGCGGCGAATGAGCCGGCCAGGCTGATCCATCCGAGGAAGGGCGGGATGGCGGTCTGAGCCAGGCATCCGCATCATCATGATGCGGAGCCGGCATCGCCGGCGCCGCGGGCAGCGGGCTCGATATAGACGCGCCGATAACGCCGGCCGAGGACCGTCAGCATCTCATAGCCGCTGGTGCCGGCTTCCGCGGCCAGCTCCTCGATGGAATGCCCCGGGCCGATCAGCTCGACCAGGGCCCCGGGCCGGGCCAGCTCGGGCGGGATCGCGGAGACATCCAGCGTGACCAGATCCATCGACACGCGCCCCACCACGGGGATGCGCTGGCCGCCGAGCACCCCTTGCCCCCGGTTGCCGAGGGCGCGCAGAAACCCGTCCGCATAGCCCAGGCCAATGACAGCGATCCGCCCCGGCGCACGGACGGGATGTGTCGCGGCGTAGCCGACGCTCATGCCCTTCTCGACAGGACGGACCTGGATGATCTTTGCCTCGAGGCGAAGGACTTGGCGCATGGGATTGGGGCGGCCCGCAAGCGGTGCGATGCCGTAGAGCGCGGCGCCGGGCCGCACCATGGCAAGGTGATACTCGGGCCCGAGCAAGATGCCGGAGGAGGCGGCGATGCTGGCCGGCAGGTCAGCGAGACCCAGGGCCTGGCGCGCCGCGTGGAAATCGGCGAGCTGGCGCCGGTTGAGGTCGTGCTCGGGGTCGTCGCCGCAGGCGAGATGGCTCATCACCAGGGAAATCTCGATCCCCGCCAGCGGCGACCGGTCGCCGGCCAGCTGGGCCACATCGTCCGGGGCGAGGCCCAGGCGGTTGATGCCGGTATCGATATGGAGGGCTGCGGGACGGCCCTTGCCTCGCATCCGCCATGTCGCGAGCTGGTCGAGGCTGCAGAGGCAGGGGCTGAGGCGATGCTCGTGCATGGCATCGGCACCACCGGCCGCGACCCCATTCAGGACATAGATGTCCGGCGCCGGCAGAAGCGCGCGCAAGGCCGCACCCTCCCGGGCCGTGGCCACGAAGAAGGTGCGCGCGCCCGCCGCTGCCAGGGCCGGCGCGACCCGCGCCATGCCGAGGCCATAGCCGTCAGCCTTGACGGCTGCGGCCGCCTCGGCGGGTGCTGCCGCGCGCTGAAGCAGCAGCCAGTTGTCGACCACTGCGCCCAGATCGATGGTCAGGATCGCCCGATCGTCATCCTCGCGATCGGCGTCGGGTGGTCTTGTCAGCAAGCCGCGACGCCTTTCCTGCCTCTCTCCCGCGCTTGAAAGCGGGAGAGGGAGGGGACCCGCGGCGAAGCCGCGGGGAGGGTGAGGGCGGGGCAGGCGCGCGTCTCACTGCGGAGAAACCCCCTCACCCCAACTCTCTCCCCCCTTCGGGGGGCGAGGGGGTGAAAAGAGCGTGGGGGAAGATTGGCGAGTTGGGGGCGCAAGCTTGTCTCGGGCGGGATGCTAGCCACCCATCTGGTCGTCGCGAACGAGATCGCTGAACCGGGTCACCATGCCGTCGAAGAAGAGCTCGACGATGCCGATCGGCCCGTGGCGCTGCTTGGCGATGTGGATCTCGGCGACGTTGTGGATGCGCTCGCCGCGCTCGAGCCATCGGGCGTGGCGGTCGGCATATTTCTCGTTGCTCTCGTCCTCGCGCTGCTTCGGCTCGCCGCGCTCGTGGTAGTACTCCTCGCGAAAGATGAACATCACCACATCGGCATCCTGCTCGATCGAGCCTGACTCGCGCAGATCGGCGAGCTGAGGGCGCTTGTCCTCGCGCTGCTCGACGGCACGCGAGAGCTGGGAGAGCGCCAGCACCGGGACATCGAGCTCCTTGGCGATCGCCTTCAGGCCCCGGGTGATCTCCGAGACTTCCTGGACGCGGTTCTCGGTGCGCATCCCCGCCGGGCTGCGCATGAGCTGGATATAGTCGACGACGATCATCTGCAGCCCGTGGCGGCGCTTGAGGCGCCGCGCGCGGGTGCGCATGGCCGGCACGGTGATGCCGGGCGTATCGTCGATGAAGAGCGGCAGGCGCTGCATCTCCTCGGCTGCGGCGGCCAGCCGCGAGAAGTCGTCGTCGCGGCTGATCTCCCCGCGCCGGACCCGGTCGGAGGAGATTCCGGTCCGCTCGGAAAGGACGCGCGTGGCCAGCTGCTCGGCCGACATCTCGAGAGAGAAGAAGGCGACCTTGGCGCCATTGATGGCCTTGACGGCGCCCGTGGCGTCACGGGTCTCCTCATAGGCCTTGGCCGCGTTATAGGCGATGTTGGTCGCGAGCGAGGTCTTCCCCATGGAGGGCCGTGCGGCCAGGATCACCAGATCGGAGGGCTGCAGCCCGCCCAGCTTCTTGTCGAGATCGATGAGACCGGTGGTGATGCCGGTGACGTGGCCTTCCCGCAGCACGGCCGCCTCGGCCATCTTGACCGCGCCGGTCAGCGCCTGGGTGAAGGGCTTCAGCCCACCCTCGGTATCGCCCGTCTCGGCGAGGTTGTAGAGATGCTGCTCCGCCGTCTCGATCTGCTCCACGGCCGAAAGGTCGAGGTCGTGGGTATGGGCGGAATTGACCATCTCCTCGCCGAGGTCGATGAGCTCGCGGCGCAGGAACAGGTCATGGATTGTGTGGCCGTAATCCTCGGCATTGATGACGGTCACGACGGAGGCGGCGAGCCGGGCCAGGTATTGCGCCCCGCCATGTTCGGCCAGCGCCGGATCCTGGTCGAACAGGTTCTTCAGCGTCAGCACATTGGCGATCTGTCCGCGCTCGATCAGCTTGCCCGCGGCCTCGTAGATGCGGCCATGCAGGGCATCGGCGAAATGCTCGGGCCGCAGGAACTCGTTGACCTTGTCGAAGACGAGGTTGTTGGCGAGGATCGCGCCGAGCAGCGCCATCTCGGCTTCGTAATTGTGCGGCGGCAGGCGCGGCGGCAACTCGCCCGGCTGGCGCAGCGCCGTGATGTTGCGACTGCCCGTAGTCTTCACTTCCATCGCCGCACCCTACAGCGCACGGCACCCACAGTCAGTGGTGACTTGTGACAAGTCGCTTGTGACTTGTGTGGATAACGGTAATCGATTCGCGAGCGCGAGGCGACTCTGCCGTCAGGCAGCGATCACGCGGGCCGCATTTGCGCGCTCGAAATCGGTGATGTAGTCCCGGGTGAGGGGGACGGCATCCTGGCGTTTGGCGAGCTGTATCTGGAAGACCATCTGACCCATATAGCGGAAGGCGACCTCGCAGCCGGCGAGATAGTACTCCCACATCCGCCCGAAGCGCGCGTCGTAGAGCGCCTCGATCTTGGCCCGGTTGGCCTG
>DATFRE010000455.1:0-6464 GCA_035263545.1 Dongiaceae bacterium | reverse complement strand
GAGGCGCCCGGCAAGGGGCTCGCTCACGCCGATATGACGCTGGCCCGCCTCGCTGGTGGCGGCGATCTTCCAGCCCACCACCGCTTGGCCGCTCGACAACGCCATGGCGTCCTGGATCGCATAACCCTCGGCGAGCGAGCCCGGCCGGCAATCTGCCGGCAGGGTTTCCAGCCGCCGCCCGCTGAGCCGCGCCTGCCAGAGGATATCCGCCGCCTTCTCGATCGCCGCTTGATTCATGCCCATGACCCCTTCTCTCTGGGATTTTGTCTGGGATTTTGTGCTCTGTTCCTTGCGAGGGGAGATACCTTACCTCCACCCAACCGGATACTGGGCGAGCGGCCGCCGCCGGAAAAGACCCCGGGCCATGCTACTGTCCGGCGGCCACAAAAATTCGCCTGGGCCTGTCGAAACCGGCCAAGGGCGTTCGACTCTAGGTCGATGACGGAAGGTCATCGGGACATCAGGAGCGAGAACCATGCAATATCTTCTGTTGATCTATCAGAACGAAGCCCAGGCCGGCGCGGCGAGCCCGGCCCAGATGGCCGCCATGCATCAGGAATATGGCGCCTTCACCCAGTCGATCGTGAAGAGCGGCAATTTCAAGGCGGGCGATGCGCTGCAGGCGACCTCGACGGCGACCACGGTCAGGGTGCGCGACGGCAAGACCATGACCACCGACGGCCCCTTCGCCGAGACGCGGGAGCAGCTCGCGGGCTACTACCTCGTCGAGGCGAAGAATCTCGACGAGGCCACGTCGCTCGCGGCCCGCATTCCCTCGGCCAGGATCGGCTCCATCGAGGTCCGGCCGATCCGCAAGTTCGACTGATGCCGGCCACGGACAGCCGTCGTTCCCAGGAAAGCCGGGACGGCGGCTGCCCGGTGCCCGAGGTCGAGCGCGTCTTCCGGGCCGAGGCGACCCGCGTCCTCGCGACCCTCATCCGCCTGCTCGGCGATTTCGATCTCGCCGAGGATGCCGCGCAGGACGCCTTCTCGGCGGCGCTGGAGCAATGGACCGAGACCGGCATTCCCGGCAATCCGCGAGCCTGGCTGGTGGCGGCGGGACGCAACCGGGCGATTGACCGGCTGCGCCGGCATCGGCGCTTCCTCAGCAAGCGCCAGGAGCTGGCGCATATCGCCGCCATCGAGGCGCAATCCCAACTGGCCACCGGGATCGCCAGCGAGGAGGAGAGCCGGCTGCAAGATGATCTCCTACGCCTGATCTTCACCTGTTGCCATCCGGCCCTCGCCCAGGAGGCGCGTGTGGCGCTGACGCTGCGCACGGTCTGCGGTTTGACGACCGAGGAGATCGCCTCGGTCTTTCTCCTCCCCGTACCGACCATGGCGCAGCGCCTGGTGCGGGCCAAGGCGAAGATCCGCGAAGCCGGCATTCCCTATGAGGTGCCCGCCGACGAGCTTCTGCCCGAGCGGCTCGATGGCGTGCTGGCGGTGATCTATCTCGTCTTCACCCAGGGCTATGCGCCGGCCTCCGGCGCGAGCCTGACCCGCGAGGATCTCTGCCGCGAGGCAATCCGCCTGGGGCGCCTGCTGCACGCCGTCATGCCCGCTCATCCGGGCCCCGATGCGCTGCTGGCCCTGATGCTGCTGCATGACGCCCGGCGCGATGCGCGCGCCGGGCCGGAGGGCGACATCATCCTGCTGGAGCAGCAGGACCGCAGCCTCTGGGATCGCCGCCAGATCGAGGAAGGCCTGGCGCTGGTCGAGGCCTCCTTGCGCCATCCCGGCCGGCCCGGCGCCTATGCGGTGCAGGCGGCGATCGCAGCGCTGCATATGCGCGCAGCGACCTTCGCCGAGACCGACTGGCCTCAGATTGCCGGCCTCTACGAGGTGCTGTTGCGGCTCTATCCCACGCCGGTAATCGAGCTCAATCACGCCGTTGCCGTCGCCATGGTCGACGGGCCGGAGCGCGGGCTCATGCTGCTGGATGCGATCGCAGCCCGCGGCACCCTCGCGAACTATCATCCCCTGCCTGCTGCCCGGGCCGAGATGCTGCGCCGGCTCGGCTGCCAGTCGGAAGCCATCGAGGCCTATCGCGAGGCGCTCGCGCTCGCCAGTCTCGAGCCGGTGCGCCGGCATCTCGTTGACCGGCTGACGGAGCTCGGCGGATCACGCTGACTTGACTTGCCGCTCCCGCAGTGAAGGCTTCTGGTAGCCTTCCACTCGCAGCCCCTTGGTGACGTCATCGTCGCAATCCCGTCCGAGAGTCCGGCGCGCCACGTCGCCTGGATCGGCTTTCTCGCCATGTGCCTCGGCATGTTCATGGCGATCCTCGATATCCAGATCGTCGCCAGCTCCCTGCCGGAAATCCAGAGCGCCTTCGGCATCCCCCTCGACCTGCTGAGCTGGGTCCAGACCGCCTATCTCATCGCCGAGATCATCGCGATTCCGCTGACGGCGCGGCTCACGCGCCTGCTGTCGCTGCGCGGGCTCTTCGTCCTCGCCATCGGCGGATTCACCCTGGCGAGCCTTGGGGCGGCCCTCAGCACACAATTCGCCGAGCTGCTGTTCTGCCGCGTCATCCAGGGATTCTGCGGCGGCGCCGTGATTCCCGCCGTCTTCACCGCCGGCTTCGCGCTCTTTCCCGAGGATCGCCGCCTGCTGCCCACCACGGTGGCGGGCATCTTCGCCATGCTGGCGCCAACCCTGGGGCCAGTGGTCGGCGGCTATATCACCGACACCTGGTCCTGGCACTGGCTGTTCCTGATCAATCTGCCGCCGGGCCTGCTGGTGGCGCTCCTGACCGGCGCGCTCCTGCGCGGGGAGCGGCCCGACTGGCGCCTGCTGCGCCAGCTCGACTATGCGGGCGCGCTGCTCGCGGCGCTCTTCCTCGGCTCGCTGGAGCTTCTGCTGACGGAAGGACCGAAGCGCGGCTGGACGGGGGGCTTCGTCTGGGCGCTGGCGCTCCTCTGCCTCGCCAGCGGCGTCGGCGCGGTCAGGCGCTGCCTGACCCATCGCAGGCCCATCGTCGAGCTCGGCCTCCTGCGCCAGCGCGCCTTCGCCGCCAGCTGCCTCTTCAGCTTCACCCTCGGCGCCGGGCTCTACGGCTCGGTCTATCTGATGCCGCTGTTTCTGGGTTTGGTGCGCGACCACACGCCCATCGAGATCGGTCTCATCATGGTGGTGGCCGGGGCGGCCCAGCTCGCGACCGCCCCGCTGGCCGCCGCGGCGGAGAAGCGATTGAATCCGCTGCTGCTTGCCGGCGTCGGCTACGGGCTCTTCGGCCTCGGCCTCGCCGCGAATGGCTTCGCCACGGTCGAGACGGACTTCAACGGGCTCTTCTGGCCCCAGATCCTGCGCGGCGCCGGTGTCATGCTCTGCCTGCTGCCCAGCATGACAATCGCGCTCGGCAACCGCCGGGGCGATGGCCTGGCCAATGCCAGCGCGCTCTTCAACCTGATGCGCAATCTGGGCGGCGCGATCGCGATCGCCCTCGTCGATACCGCGCTGGAGCGCCGCCCCGCGGTGCATGTCGCCCGGCTGGTGGCGCGCCTCCAGGCGGGAGATCCCGATGCGGCGCGCATCGTCGGCCTGCCGCTGGACCGCTTCCACAATGTGCCGCTGGGGCCCATCGACGAGGCGACCCGGGAGCAGGTGGCTCCGCTGGTGGAGCGCGCCGCGCTCGCGCTCTCCTTCAACGAGGCCTGGCTGCTTCTCGCCCTCGTCTTCGCCTTGACCTTGCTGGCCCTGCCGCTGCTGAAGGCCCCTACTCGGCCGCGGCGGTGACCGGCTGCAAAGGCTTGCGCCCGATGCCGAGCACCATGACTGCCGCCAGCAGGCAGAAGGCGCCGGAGATCATGAAGGCCAGCATGTAATTGCCGAGATCGGTGCGGATCGCGCCGGCGCCATAGGCGGCGGTGGCCGCACCCAGCTGATGAGCGGTGAAGATCCAGCCGAAGACGAGCCCCGATTTCTCGCGGCCGAAGACATCGGCGGTGAGGCGCACCGTCGGCGGCACCGTCGCCACCCAGTCCAGGCCGTAGAAGACGGCGAAGATCGAAAGGCCGAAGAAGGAGACATCGAAGGCATAGGGCAGGAAGAGCAGCGAGAGCCCGCGCAGCCCGTAATACCAGAACAGCAGCACCCGGCTGCTGACCCGGTCCGAGAGCCAACCCGAGGCCAGCGTGCCGACGAAATCGAAGGCGCCGATCACCGCCAGCAGGCTTGCACTCTGCACCTCGGAGATACCGTGGTCGAAGCAGAGCGGGATGAAATGGGTTCCGATCAGCCCGTTGGTCGAGAGGCCGCAAACATAGAAGCTGAAGAACAACAGCCAGAAATCCAGCGACCGGCCGGCGGAGACCAGCGTGCGCAGTGCCATCATCGCAGGGTTCTGCGTGACCGGCAAAGGCGCTGCGGCGCAGCCCGGCTCACCATAGCGGTTGGCGCCGACGTCGAAGGGATGGTTGCGCATGAAGATCGCGATCACCGGGATCATGGCGAGGCCGAAGGCCGCGACATCCAATGTCACCACCCGCCAGCCATGAGCTTCGACCAGGGCGGCGAGCAGCGGCAGGAAGATGAGCTGTCCCGTGGCGTTGCTCGCCGTCAGGATTCCCATGGCGAGTCCGCGTCGATGGGTGAACCAGCGATTGACCACCGTGGCGCCAAGCGCGAGCGCCATCATGCCGGTGCCCGCGCCGACCACGAGACCCCAGAGCAGGATGAGCTGCCAGGCGCTCTGCATAAGCGCCGTCAGCGCCACGCCGATCGCAACCAGCAGGATGGCGCCGATCATCGTCCGCCGCGCGCCCAGATATTCCACCAGCGCCGCCGAGAAGGGGCCCATGACCCCGAAGAGCACGAGATTCAGGGACACAGCCAAAGAGATGGTGGCGCGGCTCCAGCCGAAATGCTGCTCGAGCGGCACGATCAGCACGCCGGGCGTGGCGCGGGTGGCGCCGGCGACCAGCAAGGTGGCGAAGGTGACCGCCAGCACGATCCAGGCGTAATGCGGCTTCCAGGCGCTGGCCTTAGCCGTCGTCTTAGCCATCGTGGCGTTTTCCTTTCGCCGGGGCGGGCAGGAGGTGGCGGCGCATGGAATCGAGAAGCGCACGGCGGAGCTTCGGATCGTTGACGCCGCGCGCCAGCACCACGGCGCCCAGCATGGCGGCGAAGGCGGTCATCGCCGCCTCGCGCCGGGCCTCGAGGCTGCCCTCGGGCTGCAGCTCCGTCATGATGGCGATGAGCTCGGCCACGCCCTTGGTGAAGGCGGCCCGGGTGGGTTCGGCGCAGCGGAACATGTCGCTGCCCAGCGCGGCGACGGTGCAGCCGCGACCCGCATCCTCCACATGCTCCGCTGAGAGGAAGCCCTCGATCACCGAGGCCAGCGGATCGGCCGGGTTCTTCTCCGCCCGCCGGCGCATGCGCCGCGCACTCTCGGAGAGGCCATGGGCGCAGGCCTCGGCGGCAAGCCCGTCCTTCGAATCGAAATGCTTGTAGAAGCCGCCATGGGTGAGGCCGGCCTCATGCATGAGATCGGCGAGCCCGATGCCGTCGATCCCGCGCTCGCGGAACAGCGTAGCGGCCCGCTCGACGATGCGCGCATGAGTGCGCGCCGCCTCTTCCCGGGAATGTCTCACGAGGCGACCCTACGCCTGAAGGGCGCCCCCGGCAATTTGGATGATGATCGTCATCCATGCACCTCGCGGATGCCAGCCATGCATGCGGCCGCGACCCTCCTTCATCTTTTCGTCATGCCTGGGTTTGCCCCTAGATCTCGATGCACGTCTCCCCACCGTCATGGTCGGCGAAGGCCGACCATCCACGAGTTCGTCTGCCGTTCATTTTGACCAGCGGCGTTTCACGCATGGGCGCCGCAAGACGTGGATGCTCGGGACTGATCCCCGGATCAGGTCCGGGGACGAGCATGACGAGAAGAGCGGCACCCAGAGTGCGGCGGGATCTGCGCTATCTGCCCTCAAGCCTCGATATTCGCCATGCTCGCATAGCGGTCGCCCTGGGCGGCGGCCGGCGGGAAGAGCGCATCGAGGGCGGCGATATCGGCGGATGAGAGATCGATATCTGCCGCTGCCGCGTTCTCCGTCAGATAGGTCTTTCGGCGCGTGCCGGGGATCGGCACCATCTCGGGCTGCTTGGTCAGGATCCAGGCGAGAGCGATCTGCGCCGGGGTGGCGCCGCGGCTCTTGGCGAAGGCCGCGAGCGCATCGGTGAGCTTCTTGTTATGGGCGAAGGCGGCACCCGTGAAGCGCGGGTTGGAGCGCCGGAAATCACCCGCCGCGAGCGAGTCCGGGGAATCGATCTTGCCGGTGAGGAAGGCGCGGCCTAGCGGGCTATAGGCGACGAAGGTGACGCCGAGCGCCTGGCAGGCGGCGAGAATCTCCTTCTCCGGCTCGCGCGACCACAGCGAATACTCGCTCTGCAGGGCGGTGATCGGATGCACCACATGGGCGCGGCGAAGGGTCGCCGAGGAGACCTCGGAAAGCCCG
>DATFRE010000454.1:0-2984 GCA_035263545.1 Dongiaceae bacterium | reverse complement strand
GCCCCTGCCCGGCGATGGGATGGATGGCATGGGCCGCATCGCCCACCAGCGCCAGGCGATGATCGGCGTAGCGCGCCGCATGGATGAGGCGCAGCGGATAGGACCAGCGACCGCCCAGCACCGCGATCCGCCCCAGGCTGTCGCCGAAGCGCCGCTCGATCTCGGCGGAGAAATCCGCATCGTCGAGCCCCAGCAGCGCCGATACCCGCTGATTGCGCTCGGTCCAGACGATGGAGGAGCGATGCCGGCCCTCGTGATCCGTCATGGGCAGCATGGCGAAGGGACCCGCGGGCAGGAAATGCTCATGAGCGACGCCGCCATGGGGCAGCTCATGGGCGACGGTGCAGACGATGCCCGTCTGGCCATAGGCGAATTCCGCCGCGGAGATTCCGGCATCGCGGCGGAGCTTCGAACGGGCGCCATCGGCAGCGATGAGAAGGCGGGCGCGGATCCGGCGCCCGTCCTCGAGCCGGGCCTCCACATGGCCGGGCTGGCGGGAGATTTCGGAAAGGCGGGCAGGGGCCGCCACCGTCACCTGGGGCTGGGCCGCGAGGCGGCCAGCGAGTGCCCGGCGGATCGCCCGGTTCTCCACGATATGGCCGAAGGGGGCGTCGAGGCCCGAGTCGCGGTGGTCGTAATGCAAGAACAGGGGTGCTGCCGGCGCGCCCGGCCGGCCGTCGGAGACGCGGATATCGAGAATGGGCTCGGCCTCGGCCGCCATACCAGGCCAGATCCCAAGCATCGCAAGCGCCTGGCGCGAGCCATAGGCGATGGCCGAGGAGCGGCCGTCATAGCCGGCCTCCACCTGGGCTGCAGGCGGTTCGGCATCCACCAGCACCACCTCGAGGCCGGCGCCGCCAAGCGCGATCGCCACCGCCGTGCCGACCATGCCGCCGCCGATGACGAGGGCATCCGCCTTGAGGGTGGAAGGATCCGACATCGCGCGATCCTCCGGCGGTGATGGCGGCTTGTAAAGCGTCAGGCTGCCGCGGTCGATCGGAGAGACCCTGCAAGCCACCCTCGCCCAAACTGCTCAATTGATGGGCAGGGCGCCGCGAACGCAGTCAGGGGCGCCGTTTAATCGCCGGAAATCGAAGCGAATCGATGCAGGTGCTCCCGGCGCCCCAGTTGGCACGAATCTTGCTGCCTCGGGACAGGGAGTTGTTCCACTGGAGACCTTGCCATGACCAGACCGCGCTTGCTCCTCCCGCTCCTGACGGGATCCCTGCTTTTGATAGCCATGCCCGCCTTCGCCGATGCGCCGAAGCTCGACCGCGGCGACACGGCCTGGATGCTGACCTCCACGGCCCTGGTGCTGATGATGACCGTGCCGGGCCTGGCGCTGTTCTACGCCGGCATGGTGCGCAAGATGAACCTGCTCAACACCATGGCGCAGAGCTTCGGCGTCACCTGCCTGGTGACGGTGCTCTGGATGGTCATCGGCTACAGCCTCGCCTTCACCGGCAGCGGCAGCTTCGTCGGCAGCCTGGACCGCTTCTTCCTCCACGGCATGGCCATAGGCGGGGCGAACCCGCTGGCGCCGACGATCCCCGAGAGCGTCTATATGTGCTTCCAGATGACCTTCGCCATCATCACCCCGGCGCTGATGACCGGATCGGTGGTCGACCGGGTCAAGTTCTCCGCCATCATGACCTTCTGCAGCCTCTGGCTGATCCTCGACTACGCGCCCATCGCGCATATGGTCTGGGGTGGCGGGTTCCTGGGATCGCTCGGCGTGCTCGATTACGCCGGCGGCACCGTCGTCCATATCAATGCCGGCATCGCCGGGCTCGTCGCCTGCCTCGTCATCGGGCCGCGCACCGGCTATCGCAGGCTTCCCTTCCATCCCAACAATATCGGCCTCAGCCTGATCGGCGCCTCGCTGCTCTGGGTCGGCTGGTTCGGCTTCAATGCCGGCTCCGCCGTCGCCGCCGATATGCGCGCCGGCATGGCGATGGCGACGACCCAGATCGCCACCGCCGCCGCAGCGCTGGGCTGGATGTTCACCGAATGGGCGACTAAGAAGAAGCCGAGCGTGCTGGGCGTCATCTCCGGCGCTGTCGCGGGCCTGGTGGCGGTGACGCCCGCATCGGGCTTCGTCGATCCGACCGGCGCCCTCGTCATCGGCATCGCCGCCGGCGTGATCTGCTTCTTCGCCGCCACCACGCTGAAAAACGCGCTCGGCTATGACGATTCCCTCGATGCCTTCGGCGTCCATGCCATCGGCGGCATCATCGGGGCGATGCTGACCGGCGTCTTCGCCACCAAGGCCGTGGTCGGAGGCGATGCTGCCGTCGGGCTGATCGACGGCAATCCGGGCCAGGTGCTGACCCAGTTCTATGGCGTGGCCGTCACCATCGTCTACGACGCCATCGTCAGCTTCATCCTGCTGAAAATCATCGACGCCACCATCGGGCTGCGCGTCACCGAGGACGAGGAGCGCGAGGGCCTCGACATCACGCAGCACGGCGAGTCCGTCGCCTGATGACTCAGCGCGCGAGTGGCAGGCTGGCTGGGCCTGCGCTCCTTGCAGGGAGGGGTGCCGCCCGCCGGTAAAGTCGTTTATGTTCTGTCCCGCGACGCTGTCGCACCGCCGGTCGAGTCGCTCGGCCGGCGGTGCGAGCGTCTGCTTACAGCACAACGACGAATGGGCATCGTGACGGACCGGCTCGATTCGCTGCTGAGGTTCCATCCCTTCACCCGGCTGAACGCCCTGCTGGGGGATATTGCGCCCGGCGCCGCGGCGCTTGCCTTTTCCGTGGGCGAGCCCCAGGCCCAGCCCCCGCCCTTGCTGGCGGAGATCCTGGAGCGGGACAAGGCGGAGTGGTCGCGCTATCCCCAATCGGCCGGGACGCCGGATTTTCGCGCCGCGGTGCGGGCTTGGCTGCAGCGCCGCTACGGCCTGCCGGAGGGCTTCCCCGACCGCGACCAGGAGATCATGCCCTGTGCCGGCACGCGCGAGGCCCTGTTCCACATCGCGCTCG
>DATFRE010000453.1:0-6167 GCA_035263545.1 Dongiaceae bacterium | reverse complement strand
GACCGCCGAGGGATGGAAGGGCTGGTCTGGTGCTGCGAGCGGCTGAAGCCGCTGCTTAAGCGCCGCCGGATCGCCCTTGTCGAGGGAAACCATGACCGAGAGGATCGTCGCGAGATCGCGGAAGGGACGACTGGCGCCGCTGTCGGCCGCCATATCGTCATAGATCTTGACCGCGCCCGCCCGGTCGCCGGCCTTCACCTTCAGCGACGCCTCCTCGAGCAGCGCCAGCAGCCGGTAGCCACCGCCATTGGCAGCGATCTGGGCCATCGCCGCCGTGGCCGCGCGGCTGTCGTCCTTGATGACGAGATCGATGGCCTGATAATAGGCGCGACCCTCGGCTTGGCGCTGGCGCTCGCGATAATCCTGCCAGCCGCTGAAGGCGGCGACTGCCAGCACGGCCACGCCTGCGAAGACGATGACGTACCTGCCGTACTTGCGCCAGGCGGCCATCGCCCGGTCACGACTAAGCTCCTCATCTACTTCGCGAAAAATATCAGCCACGATGTCCTCGGCGCCTTTAAGAGCGGGGTAACATAGCGGCTCGCCCCCAGCGTTGCAAAGGCAGCGGACCCTAAATTCTCGATAAATCTGGGGCCATTCGGACCCCCTGCGGCATCGCGGGGCTGGACCCCGGGGCGGAATGGCGCGAGACTGTCATAGGTCGATCAAGGGAGCTCGTCGCAGGCCGATGTCGCAGCTGATCCGACTCGCCGATCGCCGGCCGGTCGCCCGCCACCTGTTCTTCACCCGTGCTGAACTGAACCTGCTTCTTTCGCTCTATAGCCGCCGAGTCGCGGCCGGGGAATGGCGAGATTATGCGATCGACCACCGCCCCGGGCTCGCCATGTTCTCGGTTTTCAAGCACAGCTACGCCCGCCCCGCCTTCGTCATCACCAAGTATCTGGGCCGCGAGCGCAGCATCGGCTACCGCGTCCTGTCCGAAGGGCGCCGATTCAAGCAAAGCAAGGACTTGGCCGCTATCCTTGGTGTAATCGAGCGCCAGCTCCGAGTCGTATCGGGGATGTGAAGCGGTATCTCAGCCTCGGCCTTCAAATCGCCCTATTTTCAACATAAACACGTCAAGACAGATGGTTATGAGGGTTTCCTCTCATAACAGTGCGAGATTACAGGATTATGGCTGCGACTCGAATCACCGCTTGCATCCCGGCATATAGTAGGTTCAAATAGCGCATCTACTAGATATCGTAGGTGCCGCTATGGAATGGACAAACGAACGCATCGACGAGCTGCGCCGTCTTTGGGGCCAGGGCCAGACCGCCAGCCGGATCGCCGAGCTCTTGGGCGGTGTGACTCGCAACGCCGTCATCGGGAAGGCCCATCGCCTCGGCCTGAGGGGACGGCCTTCGCCCATCCGCCGCGAGGAGGGCCACCAGCCTGCCCCGCGCCCGGCCCGTACGGCGCCGGCAGCCGCCATCGCCGAGGAGCTGACCCGCGAGGTCGTGGCACCGGTCGTCGAGACCTCCGCGCCCCTGCCGGCCCTCCCCGCCGAAGCGCCGCCGGTGCCTTCGGCCGGCAAGGCGCTGCGCAGCGGGACCAAGGCCTGCTCCTGGCCGATGGGCGATCCGAAGCAGCCCGGCTTCCACTTCTGCGGGGAGGAGGCTGTGCCCGGCCGGCCCTATTGCGCGGCCCACTGCTCCCAGGCTTATCAGCGGAAGTCCGACGCCGCCGCCTGACCAGCTGTCTCTGACCAAGGAAACGGCCACCGAGCTTCGGTGGCCGTTTTTGTTTTGGTTAAGAAGGTCGGGGTGCGACTCCTTCAGTGGCCGTTCTCGAGCACGGCCAGCGCTCTGGCAAAGAAATCGGTACCGCCGAAATTGCCCGATTTGAGAGCGATGGCGAAAGCGCCGCCGGGTGTGGAGAGCGCGGGCACGCCGGGCGCGATCTCGGGGCCGATGTCGAAGGCGCGGAGTCCGAGGGCGGTCACCACCGCCCCGGAGGTTTCCCCGCCGGCAACCACGAGACGGCCGACGCCGAGGCCGGCGAGGCCGCGGGCGAGGCCCCCGAACAAGCTCTCGACCCGTTCGGCCACGGCGGCACGGCCATGGCGCGCATGGGCGCGCTGCACCGCCTCGGGCGGGGCGGAGGAATAGCAGAGCGGCGTCTCGGCGAGATGCGCGCCCATGAAGCGAAGCGCCTTCTCGATGGAGATCTCGCCGGCCATCAGCTCATCGATCTCTATCGCGAGCGCCGGATGAGCGCTCTTGAACGCTGCCACCTGCCCCAGCGTGGCGCCGGAGCAGCTTCCGGCCAGCACCGCCGCGGGGCCGCCGCGCGGCCGGAAGGCCGAACCTTGCCGGCCCAGCCTTCCGGCCTTGGCGAAGTTGCCGGCGAGCCCGAGCGCGATGCCGGAGCCGCCCGTCAGCAGCGCGGCTCCGTCCAGGGCTGCGCCCAGCGCAAGGAGATCGCGATCCTCCACGGCATCGACGACGGTGAGCCATTCGCCCCTGGCCGCGCTCGCCTCCAATGCCGCGCGGATGGACGCCGCGCCCGCCGCGACAATGGGCCAGGCGACATGGCCGACCGGATGGCGGCTCTGGCGCCGAAGCCAGCGGCGGAGATCCGGATCGGTCATCGGATTGAGCGGGTGATGCTCCATGCCCGATTCCGACAGCAGCTTGTCGCCGACGAAGAGATGACCCTGGAACACCCTGCGCCCGGTCTCGGGAAAGGCCGGACAGACCGCAACTCCGCGCGCGCCGAGCGCGTCGGCCAGAGCCTCGCCCACCGGGCCGATATTGCCTTCGGGCGTCGAATCGAAGGTCGAGCAGTATTTGAAGAGGAACTGCTCGGCGCCTTGAGCTTTCAGCCAGCCCAACGCCACGAGCGATTGGGCGATGGCGTCCGCCGCCGCGATCGAGCGGCTCTTGAGGGCAACCACGCCGGCTTCGCAGTCCGGCGCAGCGCGCCCCTCGGGAACGCCGATGAACTGCGTGGTGCGGAAGCCGCTCTTGGCGAGCGTATTGGCGAGATCGCTGGCACCGGTGAAATCATCCGCGATGGAACCCAGCAGCATTCCTAGCCTCCGCTCCCGCCGCGATCAGGCCGAAGACCCGACGCCCGCGGCTGCCCAGTCGTCAATAGTTGAATGCCGGCTGGCGATGGTCTCGCTCGACGGAAAGCGATATGCGGATCGCCTGCTTGACCGCCTGGGTCATCAACTCGGTGCTCATCGAGGGCATCTCGACCAGGGGGTATTCCTGCTTCGCCGCCAGGCTGGGATGGGCCGGCACGTGGATGAAGCCGGCGCGCGTTTTCAGTCCCTTCTGCTCCACGAGATGGAGCACGGTATACATCATCTGATTGCACAGATATGTCGAGGGCGAGTTCGAGATCTTCGCCGGCACGCCGCTCTTGCGCAGCTCCGTTGCGATGGTCTTCACCGGCAATGTGGCCATATGGGCGGCGGGCCCGCCTTCGAAGACCGGATTGCCGCCATGCTGGGCCCCGACATTGTCGGGGATCGGGAAATCCATGACGTTGGCGGCGATGCGCTCGACAGCGATGACGGCAAGGCCCGGCGCCAGCCCGAGGCTGATCCACAGATCGGGCCTCACCTCATCGAGGGTTCGCGAGGTGATGTCGGCCAGCTTGTTGGATTCCACCGGCAGGCGGACCGTCCTCAAGTCGCCCTCGATGTCGTTGGAGGCGCGAAGCTGATCGAGGACCTCCAGGGTGGGGTTCTCGGTGCCATGGGCCCAGGGCTCGAAACCGGTCACGACGATTTGCGCGGCCATTGTCAGGATCCTCTCTTCTGTTCGGGGCTGTCATTGAGGAAGCAGGCGGCCCTGTGTCCCGTGCCGAGCTCGACCAGCTGAGGACGGCTCACGCCGCAGGGGGCAAAGCGATGGGGACAGCGCGGCTCGAAGGCGCAGGCGCCGGGCTTGGCCGCGATCACGCTGTCGCCCTCGATCAGGCCGAGATTCTCGACCCGCATCCGCCGCGGGTCGGCGATGGGGATCGCGCGCAGCAGTGCCTCGGTATAGGGATGGCGCGGCGTCCGGCAGACCGCGTCGGCGGGACCGATCTCCACGATGCGGCCGAGATACATGACGGCGATGCGATCGCAGATCCGTTTGACGACGCCGAGATCGTGGGAGATGAAGATATAGGAGAGGCCGAGCCGCTGCTGCAGATCCAAGATCAGGCGCAGGATCTGGGCCCGGATGGAGACATCCAGCGATGAGACGGCCTCATCGAAGACGATGATCTCGGGCCGCAGGACCAGCGCCCGGGCGATGGCGATCCGCTGGCATTGGCCGCCGGAGAATTCATGCGGATAGCGGTGCTCGTCATCGGCCTGCAGGCCGACGAGCTCCAGCAGCCGGCGGGCTTCCGCACGGCGTTCGGCCGTCGAGCCCAGCCCCTGCAGGCGCATCGGCTCGGCGATGTTGACGCCCGCGGTCATGCGCGGGTTCAGCGAGGAGAGCGCATCCTGGAAGACGATCTGGATACGCCGGCGCATGAGCCGCTTCTGCCGCTTCGTTGCCGTGAGGAAATCGGCACCGGCGATCCGGACATGCCCCTGGTCGGACTCGATGAGCGAGAGGATCAGGCGCGAGAGGGTCGATTTCCCGCAGCCGCTCTCCCCCACGAGGCCGAGAGTCTCTCCGCGCGCGAGGGTCAGATCCACCTCCGCCACGGCCTGCACGCCCGCGCGGCGCGAGCCGCGCCCGCCGAAGCGCTTCATTAGGCCGCCGACCTCGAGCAGGGCCTCAGCCATGGGCCGGCCCCGCCTGGGCCAGGAGGCAGGCCACCGCATGGCTGTCCGATGCAGCGAGCAGGCGCGGGTCCTGCTTGCGACAGCGGTCCTCGGCGACAGGGCAGCGCGGAGCGAAGCGGCAGCCGGGAGGCGGATCGGTGAGATCGGGCGCCGTTCCCTCGATGGGCTCGAGCGGCCGGCTGCGATCGTCCTCGATCCCGGCCATGCAGGCGAGCAGCGCCTTGGTATAGGGGTGGCGCGGGCGATGGAACAGGCTATCGACATCGGCCCGCTCGACGATCCGGCCGGCATACATGACCAGAACCTCGTCGGCCATGGAGGCCACCACGCCAAGGTCATGAGTGATCATGAGGAGCGAGGCATGCATCTCCTGCTGAAGGTCGTGGAGCAGGCGCAGAATCTTGGCCTGGACGGTCACGTCGAGGGCGGTCGTCGGCTCATCGGCGATGATGATCTGGGGCTGGCAGCTGATGGCGGTGGCGATCAGCACACGCTGGCGCATGCCGCCGCTGAAATGGTGGGGATAGTCATTCACGCGGCGCGCGGCATCGATCACGCCTACATGGGTCAGCAATTCGACGGCGCGCTGCTTCGCCTCGGCCTCGGAGACATCCTGGTGGGCGAGAATCGTCTCGGCGATCTGCTGCCCGATGCTCAAAGCCGGGTTGAGCGAGGTCAGCGGGTCCTGGAAGATCATGCCGATCCGCCGGCCCCGCACCTTCGTCATCTCCCGCTCGTCGAGCTTCAACAGATCTTCGCCGTCCAGCAGCACCTCGCCGGCGATGATGCGCCCCGGCGGCTCGATCAGTCCCATGATGGAGAGGGCTGTGGCCGATTTTCCCGAGCCGGATTCCCCGACCAGCGCCGTGGTGCGCCCACGCCGCAAAGCGAGATCGACCCCGTCGACCACGGTCGCGCCGCGCGCCGGCGTGCCGAAGCGGGTCGTGAGCCCCCTGACCTGGAGCGTGATCTCGCCCGCCTTGTGGCTCACGACGTTCATCGCCGGATCGTCCGCGGATCGAGGGCGTCGCGGATGCCGTCGCCGAGGAAGTTGAAGGCGAGCGAGACGGCCAGGATGACCAGGCCTGGCTCCACCGTCACATGCGGTGCCCGGCGCAGAACCACGCGGCCATCGGCAACCATTCCGCCCCAATCGGCGGCCGGCGGCTGGACGCCGAGACCGAGGAAGCTCAGCCCTGAGCCGACGACGATGATGATTCCCATGAGGGTCGTGGCATAGACGACCACCGGGCTGAAGACGTTCGGCAGCACGTAGCGCAGCATGATGGTGGCGGGCGAACCGCCTGCGGCCCGCGCCGCCTCGATGAAGGGCATGGGGGCCACGCCTTCGGTCGCCGTGCGGGCGAGACGGGCGAAATAGGGAATCAGGATCACCGTGATGGAGATGATCTCCGTCTCCATCCCC
>DATFRE010000452.1:0-2714 GCA_035263545.1 Dongiaceae bacterium | reverse complement strand
AGCCCCGGCTATGACGACGCCTCGGCCCTCGCGAGCTCCTGGAGGAAATTGTCCTTGCAGGTGGCGGCGGCATAATTGTCGGGCGCGGCGGCGACGGTGTCGGAGCCGGCGATCCACACATGGGTCTCGGTGATGTTGTTCTGCTCCAGCACCTGCAGCCAGCAATCGAAGCTCACCTGGGCCCGGGCGGCCCATTGGGGCCGGGCACTCCGCGCATCGCCGTCGAGAACCGCCATCAGGCGCTTGCGATAGCCGTTCATGTCTTCCTGCTTGTCCGCCGGGATGTTCCATTTGGCGACGGTCTCCGGCGCCACCGGCTGGCCCTTGGAGGCCTCGAGCCCCTTCTTGGCGAAGTAATCGGCGTAGTACCAGTTGTCCTGCGCCACCTGGTGGGCGACATAGCTGCGATAGTCCTTGGCGAGCGCCTGATCGAAGGCCGAGCCGCTGACCGGCGCTTTCTTCAGGTCGTCGATATGGCTGACGCAGCCGGCGAGCGCGACGACGGCGACGGCACCGATATTCCGCCCCCGCCGTTTTCTGCCCTTCCTGGCCTTCATGTTTCCCCTGTCTCCTCACTCTATTCCCCTCGCCCCCGGTTAAGGGGCGAGGGGGAAGAAGGCTCAGCCCGATGCGGCGGCGGAGGCGTCCTGCTCCGGGACGTAGCGTTCGCCGGTATCCTGCAGCACGCGCAGCGCCTCGGGCGGCAGATGGACATGGACCGGGGTGCCCTGGGAATAAGGGATCTCATCGCCGGAGTTCTGGATCAGCACCTGGATCGCTTCGCCCGTCGCAAGCCGCACGATGAGCTGCACGGCATTGCCGAGATAGACCCAGCGCTCCACCATGCCGGGCATGCGGTTCTCTCCGCTGCTGCCATGGGGCTCGAGACGCACCCGCTCCGGCCGGACCGTCGCCTTGGTGGCGCCGCGGATATCCTTGCCGCCGCGCCCGGCCGCGAAGTCGAAGCTGCCGAGCTTGATGCGGCAGCGGCCCTTGGCATCGGCGCCCAGGGCCTCGGCCGTCATCAGATTGGAGACGCCGAGAAAATCGGCGACGAAGATCGTCGCGGGCTCCTCATAGACCTCCTGGGGCGCAGCCACCTGCTCGACCCTGCCATGGGACATGACCGCGATCCGGTCGCTCATGGTGAGCGCCTCCTCCTGGTCATGGGTCACGTAGATGAAGGTGATGCCCACCTGCTGCTGCAGGGTCTTGAGCTCGATCTGGAGCTGCTTGCGGAGCTTGGCATCGAGCGCGCCCAGGGGCTCGTCCAGCAGCAGCACCGCGGGCTTCAGCACCAGAGCGCGGGCGAGCGCCACGCGCTGCTGCTGGCCGCCGGACATCTGCGCCGGCCGGCGCTTCTCGAAGCCGGTGAGCTGGACCAGCGCCAGCGCCTCGCCGACGCGGCGATTGACCTCCTTCGCCTCGACCCGGGCACGGCGCAGCCCGAAGGCGACATTGTCGAAGACGTTGAGATGGGGAAAGAGCGCGTAGCTCTGGAACACCGTGTTGACATGGCGCCGATGGGGCGGAGTCTCGGTCATGTCGACGCCATCCAGCAGGATCTGGCCCTGGGTCGGCTGCTCGAACCCCGCGATCATGCGCAAGGTCGTCGTCTTGCCGCAGCCCGAGGAGCCGAGCAGCGAGAAGAACTCCCCCGCCGGCATATGGAGATTGATCCCGTCCACCGCGTTCACCGCACCGAAGCGCTTGACGAGATTGACCAGCTGGACTTCGCCGCCGCTCAACAGACCTACCTATCCTCCCCGCCCATCAGATATCGAACGCCCCCATATCGCCCATCATCTTCCGTGCCGTCGCACCGCCGGCGGGCCGCTCGCCGCGGGTCATGAAGCGGTAGACCAGGTAGGTCAGACCGAGGGCGGCGATGGTGAAATAGACCATGATCGCGGCCAGGGCGTTGACCGAGGGAAGCGGGGCCGCCCGGGTCGCGCTGTAGATGCGGATCGGGATGGTGTCGCATTGCGCGCCGCAGGAAAGCCACTGGCTGATGACGAAATCGTCGATGGAGATGGCGAAGACGATCATCAGGCTGGAGAGGATCGCCGGCAGCAGCAGCGGCAGGAGCACGAGTCGCAGCGTCTCCCAGGGCGTGGCACCGAGATCGGCGGCGGCCTCCTCATACTGGCGGCCGATGGAGAAGAGCCGCCCGCGCACGATCACCACCACATAGGAGAGCGAGAAGGTCACATGGCCCAGCATCTGGGCGAAGGTCGAGGGGTGGATGAAGGTGAAGAGGTAGAGGATCACGAGATAGAGCGAGACGCCCATCACCAGCTCGGGCGTCACCAGGGGAAAGAGCATCAGGAAGTTCGAGGCCCCCGCCAGCGGCCCGCGCCAGCGGGCGAGCCCCAGCGCCAGCAGGACCCCCAACGGGGTCGCCACCAGCATGTCGAGCCCGGCGAGCCTCAAGCTCTGGAACAGGGCCTGCTGCAGGGTCGGGTCATGCCAGACCGAATCGACGGGATCACCCCAATACCAGCGCGAGAGGGAGAAGCCCTGCCAGGCGGTGACCGAGCGCCCGGCGTTGAAGGAGAACTGGATGGTGATGATGACCGGCAGGATGGAGGAGAGGACATAGACCCAGGTGACCAGCACGAGGAAGCGCGGCCGGCCCCAGGGATTGGCGGCCCAGTTGCGCAGCCGCTGCAGCCCCGTGCGCGGCGCCGCCGCGCGTCCCTTGAGGGCGATCT
>DATFRE010000451.1:0-5511 GCA_035263545.1 Dongiaceae bacterium | reverse complement strand
CGGCCTGGAAGGGCGCGCTCATCCAGAGGGTCTGCGACGAGGTGATCTCGGGCGCGCTCGATTCCGAATTTCCGCTCTATGTATGGCAGACCGGCTCGGGTACCCAGTCCAACATGAACGTCAACGAGGTGATCTCCAACCGCTGCATCCAGCTCGTCGGCGGGACCCTCGGCTCGAAATCGCCGATCCATCCCAACGATCACGTCAATATGGGGCAGTCGAGCAACGACACCTTCCCCACTGCCATGCATATCGCCGCCTATGCCATGGCGACCCGCAAGACCATTCCTGCGTTGACCAGGCTGCGCGAGGCCATCGCCGCCAAGGCCAAGAAATGGGCGAGCGTCGTCAAGATCGGCCGCACCCATCTCGAGGATGCGACTCCGCTCACCGTGGGCCAGGAATGGTCGGGCTATGCCGATGCGCTGGGGGATGTCATCCCCCATGTGGCCCAGGCGACGGAGGGGCTGCTCCAGCTCGCCATGGGCGGCACCGCGGTGGGCACCGGCCTCAACTCTCCCGCGGGATTCGGAGAGGACGTGGCCAAGGCGATCGCCAAGCTCACCGGCGATCCCTTCGTCACCGCCGCCAACAAGTTCACGGCCCAGGGCACCCTCGACCGGATGGTCCGGGCCCATGGCGCGCTCAAGGATGCAGCGGTCACGCTATTCAAGATCGCCAATGACATGCGCTGGCTGGGCTCAGGCCCGCGCACGGGGCTGCATGAGCTCATCCTGCCGTCCAACGAGCCCGGCTCCTCCATCATGCCCGGCAAGGTCAATCCGACCCAGGCGGAAGCCATGCTGATGGTGTGCATCCAGATCATCGGCTCGGATACCGCCGTCGCCATGGGTGGTGCTGAAGGCAATTTCGAGCTCAACGCCTTCCGCCCGGTGATCATCAACAACTATCTGCACTCGGCGCGCATCATGGCCGATATGTGCGATCATTTCCGGATCTATCTGATCGAGGGCGCCGAGCTCAACGAGGCGCAGATCAAGAACAATATCGAGCGCTCGGTGATGATGGTGACGGCGCTCTCACCCATCATCGGCTATGACAAGGCCTCGGTCATCTCCCACTACGCCATCGACCACGACATGACGCTCAAGGAGGCAGCGCTGGCCAATGGCGTCTCGGAGGAGCTCTATGACCGCGTCGTCGTGCCGATCAACATGACCCGGCCGGACGCAGCGTCAAAGGCCAAACCTAAGAAGTCTTAATCTCGACCCAGCGTCCGGGCATTGCGCCAAGGTGCAAGCCGTGTAACCTGCTCCCGGGTTGGCGGCCGTCGCGGCCGGCAGGGGAGTTGGGGATGCGGTTCTCGCGCGCGTGGCGTATCGCGTTGCTATTGGCTTGCGTGGCTTTCGCTTCAGCCCAGGAAAACAGCCTCAACGGAACCATCGACATCCGGTTCTAGGATCACTGTCGCCCGAGCCGAAGCGAGGTTATCTTCTCCTCCTCATTCCGGATTCCTTCCTGAGCCATGTCCTATATCGACAGCTACTACGCCCGCACGCTTGCGGATGACCATCAGCGCCCCGCCCTCCATGGGCCGGTGGAAGCGGATGTCTGCGTCATCGGCGGCGGGCTCGCGGGGTTGACGGCGGCCCTCTGGCTGGCGCGCGCGGGCAAGTCGGTCGCGCTGCTGGAGGCTGAGCGCATCGGCTGGGGCGCCTCGGGGCGCAATGGCGGCTTCGTCGCGCCGGGTTTCGCCACGGGGTACGACCATATCGCACGGATCGCCGGCACCGAGCGGGCACGCGCCCTCTATCGCCTGTCCATCGACGGCGTCCGGCTTCTGCGCGAGACCATCGAGACCCTCGCCATTCCGGGCACGGATCCGGTGCCGGGAATCACGAGCGTGCTGCGCCATGCGGGGGCCGCCCCGCTGAAGGCCAAGCGCGACCGGCTGGCGCGGGACTTCGACTACCATGTCGAGTTCCTCGACCGCTCCCAGCTGCAAGACCGATTTGCCACGCAGCGCTACTTCCAGGCGCTACGCGACCCCAATGCCTTTCATCTCCATCCGCTCAACTACCTCCGTGGCATCGCGGGGGAGATCGAGCGGCTGGGTGGCCGCATCTTCGAGAAGAGCCCTGCGATCACGCATCAGCTGGACGGCACGGCCAAGACCATCGGGACCGCCGGCGGCACGGTCGCGGCACGGGACGTCGTCCTCGCCGGCGGCGGCTATATCGGCCGGCTCGTGCCTGCACTGACCCGCAGCTTCCTGCCCATTGCCACCTATGTGATGCTGACGGAAGCCGCACCCGATCGCATCGGCGACGCCATCCGCTCGCGCGATGCCGTTAGCGATAACCGCCGCGCCGGCGATTACTACCGCCTGGTCGAAGGGGGCAAGCGCATCCTCTGGGGCGGTAAGATCACCACGCGCCTCTCCGACCCGCGTGATCTGGCGGAGCGTCTGCGCCAGGCCATGGTCGCGACATATCCTCAGCTCGACGGCCTGAGGGTTGAGGCCGCCTGGTCGGGGCAGATGTCCTACGCTCGCCATCTGATGCCCCAGATCGGCCGGCTCCGGCCCGATGTCTGGTACGCCACCGCCTTCGGCGGCCATGGTCTGAACACCACGGCCATCGGCGGCAAGATCCTGGCCGAGGCGATCTCGGGGGAGAGCGACCGCATTCGTCTCTTCGAGCCCTTCGGCCTCGCCGCGACCTTCGGCCCCCTGGGCCGCGCCGCGGTGCAGCTCACCTACTGGACCCTGCAGGCCCAGGATTGGTGGCAGGAGCGGGGCACCAAGTGAACGAGACGGCGGGCGGGTGATTTTCCCTCTCCCGTTCTTTGAAACGGGAGAGGGTGGCCGCCGGAGCGCGAGCGGAGGCGGCCGGGTGAGGGTCTCACAAGTATCGGTCTTGCCCTACCCTCACCCCTCCCCATCGCTTCGCGATGGGTTTTCTCCCTCTCCCGCTTCAAAGCGCGGGAGAGGGTTTCATTACTCCGCGCCTTCAACCAGGAAAGACTTTCCGGAGGCTGCCTTCTGGCGGATCGGGATCAGCTTTCGATAGGCTTCGGAGTCGTACCAGGCCTTTGCCTGGTCGAAGCTTGGGAACTCGATGACCACGACCCGCGGCAGGGGCGGCTCGCCCTCGAAATTCTGCAGCCGTCCGCCGCGCACGATGAAGCGGCCGCCATGGGGCGCGACGGTGGCCACCGTCTGGGAGCGGTAGACGTCATAGCCCGCGGGATCATGGATCTCGAACTGGCCGATGAAATAGGCCTTGGCCATGCGGTCTGCTCCTCCCCCTTCAATGCCCGCCGCGGAAGAGCCGGCCGGCCTTCGTCTCCATGAAGGATGCGAGCGGAATCTCCTCCTGCTTCAGGAAGCCCTTCGCCGGCAGCCTTCCCTCGCGCACCATCTCGATGACCGAGACGGCCGAGGCGGAGGTCGTCCAGGCGATCGCCGTGCGCCGCCCTCCCGCGGCCTCGATGGGGTGATAGGCGCGCACGAACTCCTTGCGCCGCAGCGCGCCATCCACCGTCCCTTCCGCCGAGACATGGACATAGACGACATCGTCGTCCACCGGCGGCTTGGCATGGGTCAGGATCTCGCCTGCCAGCGCCCGGCGCTCGCGCATCAGGAGCTCATGGAAGAAGAAGTTCATGAGCTGGACATGGCCGGGATAGCGGATGGTCTTGTAGTCGATGTTGTCCACCTTCCCGAGAAAGGTCTCGCACATGGTGCCGAGCCCGCCCGAGGTGGTGAAGGCCTCGAGCTTGATGCCGTCGATATAGAGGGTCTCGATCCATTCCATGGGCGAGACCCATTTATGCTGGCCTTCCTCGATCACCTCGCAGTCGTTGAGATATTCGTTGACCACGCCCTCCGGCGACCAGTTGAAGGCATAGCCCATCAGGCCGGTGGGGTTGCGCGGCAGCGCGCCCACCCGCATGCGGATGGCGCGGCAATGCTCAAACTGGCGGGCGAGATCGGCGCCGACGATGCCGACGAAGCCCGGTGCCAGGCCGCATTGCGGCGCCATGATTCCCTTGGCGGTGGCGCTGAGCTCGATGATGGATTTGGTCGTCGGCACATCCTCGGTCAGATCGAAGTAGTGAAGCCCCAGGCCATGGGCCGCCTTCGCGACCTCGGCGTTGAGGTGGTAGGGCAGGCAGGAGAGCACCGCCTGAAAGGGGGCCAGCGCCTTGCCCGTCGCCGCGGGCGAGGCGAGATCGACGGTGGCGGTGGGAAAGGCAAGCCCCGCCCGCGCCCGGGCATCGATTCCCGTCACCTCGAAGCCGCCTTCGCGCAGGAGCGTGGCGGCCAGCGTTCCGACCTTGCCGAGGCCGAGGACAGCGATCTTCGTGAAGCTCATCTGGGACCTCAGATCTCGAACTTGATGCCCTGCGCGAGCGGCAGGGCGCGGGAATAGTTGATGGTGTTGGTCTGCCGGCGCATATAGGCCTTCCAGGCATCGGAGCCGGATTCGCGCCCGCCACCGGTTTCCTTCTCGCCGCCGAAGGCGCCGCCGATCTCCGCCCCCGAGGGCCCGATATTGACATTGGCGATGCCGCAATCCGACCCGATGGCCGAGAGGAAAGCCTCGGTCTCCCGCACATCGGTGGAGAAGATGCAGGAGACGAGGCCTTGGGGCACGGCGTTGTGGAGCGCGAGCGCCTCGCCCAGCTCGCGATACTTCATCGCATAGAGGATCGGCGCGAAGGTCTCCTGGCGGACGATCCCGGTCTGGCCCGGCATCTCGACGATGGCGGGATGGACGTAATGGGCATGGGGATAGCGCTCGCCGAGCGCGCGCCCGCCGCCATGCACCTTGCCGCCATCGCCCTTCGCCTGCGCGAGAGCGCGGTCCATGCCCTCGAAGGCTGGCTTGTCGATGAGCGGCCCGACGAGCACGCCCTGGGCCAGGGGATCGCCGATGGGCAGGCCCTCATAGGCGGCGATGAGACGCGGCAGGAGCCGGTCATAGATCTCCTCATGGACGATGAGGCGGCGCAGGCTCGTGCAGCGCTGACCCGCCGTGCCGACCGCCGAGAAGACGATGGCGCGGAGCGCCATCTCAAGATCCGCCGAGGGGGCGACGATCATGGCGTTGTTGCCGCCGAGCTCCAGGATGGCACGGGCGAAGCGCGCGGCGAGCTTGGGCGCGACGGCGCGGCCCATGCGGGTCGAGCCGGTGGCCGAGACGACCGGCACGTCGTGGCTCTCGACCAGAGCCTCGCCGGCTTCGCGCTCGCCGATGACGATCTGCAGCAGATCGGGCGGGGCATCGCCGAGGCGCACCGCGGCGCGGGCGAAGATCTTGCCTACGGCCAGCGCCGAAAGCGGCGTCTTCTCCGAGGGCTTCCAGATCACCGGATCGCCGCAGACCAGCGCGAGCGCCGCGTTCCAGGCGAAGGGCGCGACGGGGAAGTTGAAGGCGGTGATGACACCGCAGACGCCCAGCGGATGCCAGGTCTCGCGCATCGCATGGCCCGGCCGCTCCGAGGCGATGGTGAGGCCATAGAGCTGGCGCGAGAGGCCGGTGG
>DATFRE010000450.1:0-14862 GCA_035263545.1 Dongiaceae bacterium | reverse complement strand
CGAGCTCGGCGCCTTCGTGGCCGGCTCGGCAGCCGCGCTGCTGGGCCCCGTGCTGGCGGTGCTGGTGGGCGGCAGCCTTACCCTTGGCGTCGCCATCCTCTGGTCGGCGATGTTCTCATCGCTGCGCCGGGTGGACCGCATGGAATCCGTCCGGGCCGATATCTCGCCCGAGATTGCGCCGGCCGGCCCCCGCGATAGACTGACCGAGCAAGCCTGAGGGAGCGACAGCGATGAGTGCGAGCGCGAGATTCCTGATCATCGACGGCTATCACAAGGCGGGCCGCGATGAGCTCGCGGCAGGCGGCGCTTCGGCTGCCGGCGATCTCTATGTCCGCATGCTGCAGAAATGCCTGGCGGGCGCGGTCTGCGATGTCGTGCACCCGGCCGATCCCGGCGCGAGCCTGCCCAAAGGGGCGGCGCTGGAGCAGTATGACGGCATCGCCTGGACCGGTTGCAGCCTCACCATCTATGACGACGACCCCCGGGTCGGACCGCAGATCGATCTGGCGCGCGCGGCCTATGAGTCCAAGGTTCCGAGCTTCGGCAGCTGCTGGGCGGCGCAGATGGCCGTGGTCGCCGCCGGCGGCATCGTGCGCGCCAATCCGCGCGGACGCGAGATGGGCATCGGGCGCAAGATCTCGCTCACTCCCGAGGGCCGCGGCCATCCACTCTATTTCGGCAAGAGCAATGTCTTCGATGGCTTCATCAGCCATGTCGACGAGATCACCCATCTGCCGCCGGGGGCGGTCCTGCTCGCCTCCAACGCCTTCACCCATGTCCAGGCCGTCGCCGTCACCCATAAGGGCGGGCAGTTCTGGGGCGTGCAGTATCACCCCGAATACAACCTGCGTGAGCTGGCCCGGCTCACCTGGTGCCGGATCGCGAAGCTGGTCAGCCTCGGCTTCTTCCAGGATCGCGAAGCGGCGGAGAGATATGTGGACCTGTTGGAGGTGCTGCATCAGGACCCGAGCCGCAAGGACATCGCCTGGCTGCTCGGCATCGACGAGGATGTCATGAACGAGGACGTCCGCCTGGCCGAGGTGCGCAACTGGATCGAGCGCCTCGTGCTTCCCAGCATGCGGCACTGAGCGAGCCGCTCTCTCAACCGTCATGGTCGGCGAAGGCCGACCATCCACGAGTTTGTCTGCTGACCTACGGGGGACGGCAGTTCGCTTACGCTTTCCCCGCCTGCGCTGCGCGATAGGCGGCGAGCAGGTCGGCCACGGGGATGCCCTCGATGGTCATGCCCTCGAGCCGGCAATTGGTGATCGAGGCGCCGGCGAGGTTCGCCCGGCTGAGTCTCAGGCCCGCGAGATTGACGTTGTCGACGCGCCATCCCGACATGTTGATGTCGTCGAAGCTCGAGCCGGACATGTTGATGTTGTGATAGCTCGCGCCGGAGAAATTGACGTCGTCAAAGCTCGAGCCGGAGAGGTCTGCGTGATGGACCTCGAGGCGCTCCTTCACATCCTTGAGCTTCATCGCATGCACCTCCCTCTGATGGTCGGGAAGATCAGGCCAAGAGCCTCAGCGCCTGATCATGCATCCGGCGGTCGCCGGCGGCCAAAACCTTGTCGCCGGAATCGAGGCCGAGCGGCCGGCCGGCCCAGTCGGTGATGATCCCGCCGGCGCCCTCGATGACCGGCACGAGGGCAAGGAAATCATGGATTCCGTTGTTGGCCTCCACGACCAGGTCGTGGAAGCCCGAGGCCAGCAGCCCATAGGCGTAGCAATCGGCGCCATACATGGTGAGCCCGGCCTGGCTGCGGACCCGCTCGAAGGCCGCGGCGGCGGCGTCTGTGCCGAACATATGCGGCGAGCTCGCCGCCAGCACCGCCTTGCCGATCTCGGCGCAGGGGCGGACCCGCGCGGCCTTGCCCTGGAAGCTCGTCGGGCGCCCGGCGGCACCGATCCAGCGTTCGCCCAGCGCCGGATGGTCGATGATACCGAGGATCGGCCGCCCGCGATGGAGCAGCGCGATCAGCGTGCCGAAGAGGGGGCGGCCGGTGATGAAGGATTTGGTGCCGTCGATGGGATCGAAGACCCAGACATAGTCCGCATCCCGCCGCTCGGCGGGAAACTCCTCGCCGATCAGCCCATGCTGCGGATAGGCCAGCGCCACTATGCGGCGCAGCTCCTTCTCCGCCTCGCGGTCGGCGATAGTGACCGGGCTCGCATCCGCTTTGGTGATGATCTCGATCGGGCCGCGGAAGTAGTGGCGGACGATATGGCCGCTGGCATCGGCCAGCCGCTCGGCGAGGGAGACGAACTCCGCCGGGCAGTCTCCCATCGCAGCAGCCTCAGGGCAGCGGGACGGGTGAATCCGACTGCTGGCGCAGCCAGGCGATGAGATCGGCGCGTTCCTGGGGCTTCGGCAGGCCGGCGAAGGTCATCTTGGTCCCCGGCACGTCCTTGCGGGGCGAGGTCAGGAACTCGTCCAGCGCCTCGTAGGTCCAGGGCTTGTCCTCGCGCGCCTTCATGGCGTCGGAGAAGCCGTAGCCGGGCACTTCCGCGGGCTTCGAGCCGACGATGCCCCAGAGATTGGGGCCGATCTTGTTGCCGCCGCCCTTGGTGAAGTTATGGCAGACCAGGCATTTCTTGGAGATCTCGGCACCCTTTGTCGCGTCGGCGGTCTTCAGCCGCTCGGCGATGGGGGCGACCCCGGCGCCCGCGGTTGCCGTGCCCGCCGTCGCGGTGCTTGCCGCTGCGGCGCCTGTCGTGGCAGCGCCCGAGGTCGCAGCGCCCGAGGTCGCAGCGGTCGCGGCACCCGTAGTCGCGGCCGGTTGGGCGGCGGTCGCCGTGCTGGCGGTCGCGGTCGACCCGGCAGCCGGCGCGGTGCTCGCCGCCGGCTTGGCGGCGCCGGCCGTGGCATCCTGATAGGCCTTCTCGGCCGCGGCGACATCGGCCGGGCTCGGCAGCGGCACGGGGTTGTCGGAGAGGGTCCTGAGCCAGGCGATGATATCGGCGCGGTCCTCGATCTTGGACAGGCCCGCAAAGGTCATCTTCGTGCCCGGCACGAAGCTGCGCGGCGCGGTCAGGAACTCGTTCAGCGCTTCATAGGTCCAGGGCTTGTCTTCGCGCGCCTTCATGGCGTCGGAGAAGCTGTAGCCAGGCACCTCCGCCGGCTTGGAGCCGACGATGCCCCAGAGATTGGGGCCGATCTTGTTCGGGCCGCCCTTGGTGAAATCGTGGCAGGCCTGGCATTTCGCGGCGATCTGCTGGCCCTTCGCCGGATCGGCCTTGGCCAGCACCGGGGCGATCGGCTCGATCACCGCCGGGGCCGCCGGTGCTGCCTCGCCGCCGCCGCCACCGCTGGCTTCGCCGCCGGAAATCGCCGCCGCTTCGCCATGGGACTTCGGGCTCACCAGCATATGGCCCATGATGCCGGTAACCATCATCACCAGCCCGCCGACCAGAATGGCGCCGATGATCTTGTTTAATTCCAGCGTATTCATCCCATGGACCCCGTCGAAAAGCCTGCCGCCCAGTCCCTTGTGCGGCGGCGGAATGTAACGGCTCCCACCGGGGCTGTCCAATGCCCGAAAGGGGCGAAATTCCCGGTTTTCCTGGGCTCCGCGCGGCGATAATCTCGGCCGCCCAAGCTAGCAGCGCCCGCGGCTTGCGAGCGGGCCGTGAGCCCTGGCGCGGCAATATGTCGCGCTGTTTCCGGGCAAGAGGGGACGAGGTCTCGACAGCCGGTGAACCCGCTCATCGTCATTCCCTCCCGCATGGCCTCCACGCGCCTGCCGGGCAAGCCGCTGGCCGACATCCACGGCGAGCCGATGATCGTCCATGTCTGGCGCCGCGCCGTGGAGGCCGGGATCGGCCCCGTGCTGGTCGCCGCAGGCGAGATGGAGATCGCACGCGCCGTGGAAGCCGCCGGCGGGCGGGCCGTTCTGACCCGCCCGGACCATGCCTCCGGTTCGGACCGTGTCTTCGAGGCGGTGAGCGATGTCGATCCCAAGGGCCACCATGACGTGATCGTCAATCTCCAGGGCGATCTTCCGATGGTCGAGCCCGCAGCCCTCACGAGCGTGCTGGAGCCTCTGGTCGAGCCCGCCGTCGATATCGCGACGCTGGCGATCGAGATCCGCGATCCCGAGGAACGCATCGCGCCTAGCATCGTCAAAGCCGTGGCGCCGCTGGCCCGCAATCAGCGCATTGCGCGCGCCCTCTATTTCACCCGGGTGGCCTGTCCCTCGGGCGAGGGGCCGCTCTACCACCATATCGGCATCTATGCCTATCGCCGCGCGGCGCTGGCGCGCTTCGTGACGCTCCCGCCCGGCCGCCTCGAGCAGCGCGAGAAGCTGGAGCAGCTGCGGGCGCTGGAGGCGGGCCTTCGCATCGACGTGGCCCTCGTTGACATGGCTCCGTTCGGTGTCGATACTCCGGCCGACCTTGAGCGCGCCAGAGCGCTTCTGAATCCGGCGCTTCTCAAGCCCAGCGGCTCCCGGACATGAGCGATCCAACCCAGACCATCGCCTTTCAGGGCGCGCACGGCGCCTATTCCGATCTCGCCTGCCGCACCGCCTATCCGGCGATGACGAGCCTCGCCTGCGCCACCTTCGAGGAGGCCTTCACCGCCGTGCGCGAGAAGCGGGCCGAGCTCGCGATGATTCCCATCGACAACTCCGTCGCCGGCCGCGTCGCCGACATCCACCATCTGCTGCCGGAATCGGGGCTGCATATCGTCGGCGAGCATTTTCAGCCGGTGGTGCATCATCTTCTGGCCGTGCCGGGGGCGACGATTGCCGGCCTCAGAACCGTCCACAGCCACATCCACGCGCTGCCGCAATGCCGGCGCATGATCGCCGAGCTCGGCTTGAAGCCGATCGTGCATGCCGATACCGCCGGTGCCGCCGCCGATGTGGCGGCGCGCGGCAATCCGACCGAGGCGGCCATCGCCTCCGAGCTCGCCGGGCAGATCTATGGGCTCCAGTCGCTGCGGGCCGATGTGGCCGATCAGGCCAACAACACGACCCGCTTCGTCGTCATGCGCCGCGACCCCATCGACCCCGATCCGGCGCAGGGGCCCGTCATCACGAGCTTCGTCTTCCGCGTGCGCAGCGTGCCGGCAGCGCTCTACAAGGCGCTCGGCGGCTTTGCCACCAACGGCATCAACATCACCAAGCTCGAGAGCTACATCGTCGACGGCAACTTCACCGTCGCCCAGTTCTACGCCGATATCGACGGCCATCCCGACCAGCGGCTGGTCCGCCTGGCGCTGGAGGAGCTGGGGTTCTTCTCCCGCGAGGTGCGCATTCTCGGCGTCTATCCGGCGTCGTCCTCGCGCCACGGCCGCAAATGAATTTTTGCCAATCCCGCTGATTTCGCTTGCAGCGCCGGCCGGTTTTCTTACATTCCGCAGCAGACGCACGCGCACGTGCCGCTGGCCCTTCGGTGGTTATGCTACGACGTTTGGCGTCCTTTGTTGGTTTGTCCGGCCCATGGGCCGAAACCTTTGAGGGACTTCGAGATGGTTGTAGCGCCCGATCGCGGCGTTTGCTCCTCATCTGAAGCCACTTGTCTCGCCGCCGGCGCTTCCGGCAGCGACGAGGTTTCGTCTCTGGCCGGCCCTGACCGGAAGGAGACGAGCGCGATGAACATCCTGGTTCTACAGCACTGCCCGGTGACGCCGGTCGGCGTTCTCGGTGAGACCTTGCAGGCGCGCGGGGCGGCCCTCGACATCCGCATGCCCCATCACGGGCAGGTGCTGCCGGAGACGCCGGTGGGCTTCGACGGCCTGGTCGTGCTCGGCGGCCCGATGCATGCGGGCAACGATGCCGACTATCCCGCCTTTCCGCCCATGCTGGCCCTCATTCGCGCCTTCCACGATCAGGCGAAGCCAGTGCTCGGCGTCTGCCTGGGCGCACAGCTCATCAGCCGCGCCTTCGGCGGCCGGGTCTGGCCCTTCGGCGGACTCGAGATCGGCTATCTGCCCGTGCGCATGACGCCGGCCGGCCGGCGCGACCCGTTGCTGAAGGGCCTCGCCCCCGAGGCCAGGATCATGCAGCTCCACGAGGACAGCTTCGATCTTCCCGCGGGCGCGGTGCGGCTGATGGCCAACGGCGTCTGCGCCAATCAGGGCTTGCGGATCGGGCGCACGACCTATGGCTTCCAGTTCCATTTCGAGGTGACCAAGGCGGATGCGGTCAACTTCCCCCGCGACTGCTGGGCGTCGATGGAGCGTCACTATGGCGAGCTCGCCGAGCTGGTCGCCGCCGATGCGGTGCGCTCCGTCGAGGCGCATTTCGAGGAGGGGGCGGATTTCTGCCGCCGGCTCACCGGCCGCTGGCTCGACCTCGTGATCGAGCGGCGGGCCTGGGCCGAGAGGCCCCATCGCATTCGCCGCCGCGCCTGACCAAGCCGCTCGGGCTCAGGCGACCAGCAACGCGTTGGTCGCCATGAACTGCAGTACCTGATCCACCAGAGCAGGGATGAGGCGGGCGAGCTGGGCGCGGTCGGCGACCGGCCGCCCGTCCTGCTGCAGGTTGAGCTTGCCGCGCTCGGCCAGGGTCTTGAGGCTCTCGATAATGGCCGTGCGGCTGTGCCGGTCATCCACCAGGCGGATGACCTCGCGCGCCACGGGATCGACGCCCACCGGCTCGTGCCGTTGATTGGTGAGCCAGCTCGACTGCCGCGCCTGGTAGCGCGCGAGCCGGCCCGCCATGGGGCGCTCCGATATGCCGGAGACCCAGCTCTCGGGCAGCGAATGGAGTTGGATCGCGTTGCTCATCACCAGATCGAGGGCATGCTTCGCAAGCGCGGCCCGCAGGTCCGCTTCATCGGCGATGGCGAAGCGGCGCATGGTCTCCTTCACCACCTCGTCCGGCATCTGCGCTTGGCGCTGCCGGCAGAGCGTGTCGAAGACCGCGCCGCTGAGGGCATCCGTGGTGGTGAGCCGAAGGTCGCCCAAGGGGCCCATGAAGTCGGTCGGGCGCCCCGCGCCCTCGAGATCTTCGATGCGCGCCCGGGGGCGGAGGCCGGTGCTCCAGTAGAAATCCCATAGGCGGTCCGCCGAGAGCGCGTGATCGGGTGCGAGCGCTTCGTGGCCGAGCAAGGTCATGCGGAAGCGCCGGTTCTGGACCAGATCCAGATACTGGAGCTGGCCGATCATGTCCTGGGCCATGCCCAGGGTCTCGATCTCCGCTGCCGGCAGCGCGCCGCGGTGCATGGCCGTGAGATCGGCCTCGCCCAGATAGCTGAGCCCCGCCCCGCGCGCCTGCTCGATGAACTGATGGAAGTAGAGGGCGATGTTGTCCTCCTCGAGGTGATCGTGAAGCAGGAACCAGTCGGAGAGCTCCAGCATCTTATCGATCTCGCGGCGAAGCATTTCCCAATAAGGCGTGCGGTGCTCCCGGCCCGCGCGGTGCAGGGATTCGAGCACGCGGCGCGCGGCGCGCGCCGTCTCGAGCGGATCGGTGATGTGGCGGCTGTGATGGCGGATCGTCTCGCGCAGGCTTTGCCAGGGGCTCCAGCCGGGCAGCGTGTTGTAGCTGACAAGCGCGATGCCCTGGGGCGCTAGGCAGTCGCGGCAGACCGCCAGCAGTTTCTCCCGCACCGCCGGCGGCACCCAGGAGAAGACGCCATGGGCGATGATGTAGTCGAAGGCGCCGATGCCGGCATCGATATCCACGATCGAGCCGGTGCGCAGCTCGATGTTCTTGAGCCCGAGATCGGCGATCTGACGCTGACCCGCCTCGATCTGGCGGGCCGAGAGATCGATGCCGAGGAAGCGGCTCCCGGGATGGTCGATCGCCATGGGGATGAGATTGCCGCCCGAGGCTCCGCCCAGCTCCAGCACGCGGCAGCCGTCCGGGGCCGGCGGCGTCAGGGCGAAGAGCCGCCCGATCGCATGCAGATGGCGGATATGGCTCCGGGGAAAGGGATAGCTTTCGTAAGGCACCAGATCATAGGGATTGGGTGCCTCTCGAAGCGTGCCGGGAGATGATCGGAAGTTCGAATCGCGCATGCCACACCGTTACCTGGTGTGTCGCCCGATCGACACGGCGGATGTCTCAAAAAGTTACAGAGCGACTCGAGTCTCGGCAACCGGTTTGGTGTACGGCTACACACAGTCGTGATTGCTGTCGGTCACGAAGCGGCAGACTCCCTTGATCCTCACCCTCTCCCGGGAGGTGCCTTCTCGGGATAGGGATGGCCGGCGATGCGGCGCTCGAGCTCGGCGATCTCCGCCTCGGCCGCATGGATCGCCTGCAGATAGGCGGCAGCGGTCTGCCGGCTGGCGCCCTCCTCCAGATGCCCGCGATAACGGGTGATGAGGGCGCGAAGCGTCCGCAACCGCTCCTGCATTCCCGGCTGATCGTCGAGCTGCACCGCCATAGGCTCAGCCCCACCAGCCGGCCGCGGGAGGAAATGCCAAATTCCATTGGGAATCCCCTCGCGGGATCCCCCAGCGGTCACTGTTCATCGGCATGCCCCGTCTTGCCGATCAGCCCGTCGGACGGCTTCCGGTTGGTTCCGGAATATCCCGCCGAGCTCCCCGAATGCCGTGCAGTCTAGCGCCGGGCGGCGATCCAGTCATCGACCAATCGGCGGGCGATGGAATCGCGCCGCGGCAGGCGGAAGGTCTCGTTTTCCGGAGAGGCAAGCAGCTCCTCGCGGGTGAACCAGCGGGCGGCTTCGAGCTCATGCTGGTCGACCTGGAAGTCATCGCTTTCGGCGATCGCGGTGAAGCCCAGCATGATGGAGGCGGGGAAGGGCCAGGGCTGAGAGGAGTGGTAGTGGACCTCGCGAAGGCGAAGGGCGACCTCTTCTCCCACCTCGCGCCGGACCGCGTCCTCCAGGCTTTCGCCGGGCTCGACGAAGCCCGCCAGCACCGAGTGCATGCCGTGCGGCCATTGCTTCTGCCGCCCGAGCAGGATGCGGTTGCCATGCTCGACCCGCATGATGACCGCCGGGTCGATGCGCGGGTGATGCTCGGCGGCGCAAGCCGGGTTGATGCAGCGGCGCATATGCCCGGCCTCGCGGCTTTCCGTCGGGCTGCCGCAGACGCCGCAGAAGCGGTGGCGCTGATGCCAGTGCATCAGGCCGCGCGCATAGGCGAGCAGCCCACCCTCCTCGCGGGCGAGGACAGGACCGACGCTGCGCAGATCGGCGAAGCGCGCCCCGGGCAGGGCCGGCGGTTCCTCGCGATGGGAGAGGTCGGCCGCGAAATGCGCCGTCTCGCCGATCAGGCCCAGCAGGGCGATCTCCTGCGCCTCGGCGAGGAGTTCACTGCCCTCGGCAATGGAGAGAAGGGCCGCCGCCGGGGAAGGCGCTTCGAGAATTAGATTCTGCCCCCGCCAGACCAGGAGAACGCGGCTTGCCGGTGCGGCCATCTGCCGCGCCAGCCAGTCCTCATTGCGCCGCCACAAGGAGACGCGATCGAGGGTCGGCGTGACGTAGTAATTGGGCTCCTGCATGCACCCAAAGTCGCATGTTCGGCGGCCCGCAGGCAATCACGCCGGAGGGGTTCCCGCCGCTACCGAGAGCGCCCCAAATCGCCCTTGCACCCCTGGGCCCGAGGTCCGATATTGGGGCCGGGAGGTCGGCGGCGGACGTACGTCTCGCCAACCCGGTCAGGTCCGGAAGGAAGCAGCCGTAACGAGTTTCCGTACGGGTCGCGTGCCGGCCTCCCACCCTTCCTCACCAGCCGGGGTCTTGCATGCCGCCGTTCCGCATGACCGCATGACCCCCAATGAACACATGACCGATCTGCCCGCTTCCGCCACGCCCTATCGTGTCCTCGCGCGCAAATACCGGCCCGCGAGCTTCGCCGATTTGATCGGGCAGGAGGCGCTGGTGCGCACGCTGACGAACGCCATCGCCAGCGGGCGCATCGCCCAGGGCTATATGCTGACGGGCGTGCGCGGGGTCGGCAAGACGACGACGGCGCGCATTCTCGCCCGCGCCTTTAACTGCATCGGCCCGGACGGCAAGGGCGGGCCCAGGGCGACCCCCTGCGGCCAATGCCGCCATTGCCTCGCCATCGGCGAGGATCGGCATATCGACGTCATCGAGATGGACGCGGCGAGCCGCACCGGCGTGGGCGATATCCGCGAGCTGATCGAGGGCGTGCGCTATGCGCCGGTGGAGGCGCGCTTCAAGATCTACATCATCGACGAAGTGCATATGCTGTCGCCTCAGGCCTTCAACGCGCTGCTGAAGACGCTGGAGGAGCCGCCGGCGCATGTGAAATTCATCTTCGCCACGACCGACATCCGCAAGGTGCCGGTGACGGTGCTCTCGCGCTGCCAGCGCTTCGATCTGCGCCGCGTCGATTCCGAGGCGCTGGCCGCCTATTACGCGCGCATCGCCGCGGCGGAGGGGGCGCGGGTGGCACCGGGCGCGCTGGCGTTGATTGCGCGCGCGGCCGACGGCTCGGTGCGCGACGGTCTCTCTCTGCTCGACCGCGCGCTCGCGCTGGGCGATGGCGGCAGCGGGACCGGCGAGGTCAGCGAGGACCAGACCCGCGAGATGATGGGCCTCGCCGATCGCAGCCGTCCCTTCGATCTCTTCGACCTTCTGATGCAGGGCCAGACCGCCGGCGCGCTTGTCCTGCTTGCCGAGCTCTATCAGTCCGGCGCCGACCCGGCGCTGCTGCTGCAGGATCTTCTCGACCTGACCCATTGGCTGACGCGGATCAAGTTCGTGCCCGAAGCGGCCGATGATCCGGCGGCGGCCGAGATCGAGCGCCGGCGCGGGTGCGAGCTCGCCGGGCGGCTCTCGATCCCCGTGCTCACCCGCTGCTGGCAGATGCTGCTGAAGGGGCTGGGGGAAGTGCAGGCGGCGCCCTCGCCGCTGCAAGCCGCCGAGATGGCGCTGATCCGCCTGACCCATGCCGCCGACATGCCCCCGCCGGCGGAGTTGGCGCGAGGTCTCCTCGAGGGGGCGTCCGCCGCGCCGGCTGTGCCGGCGCCGGCGGGCCAGCCCAAGGGGGGACCGGCACCACGGGCCGCCGCCCCGGCCGTGAGCGGCCAGTCGGCCGCTGTGGCGGTGGAGCGTCCCAGTGCTGCACCCGCGCCGCCGCAGGCCGGCGAGACGGCCCCGGCGCTTCAGAGCTTCACCGAGGTGGTCGCGCTCGCCGATGCCAGAGGCGATCTCATCCTGCGCGCCAATCTTGCGCGCCATGTCCATCTGGTGCATTTCGAGCCGGGACGGATCGAGTTCCGCCCGGGTTCGCAGGCGCCGGCCAATCTCGCCAACAAGCTGGGCGCGCGGCTGACCGAATGGACCGGCAGGCGCTGGGTCGTCTCGGTTTCGGGCGAGCCAGGTGCGCCGAGCCTGGAGCAGCAGGGGCAGGCCGCAATCGATGCCGAACGCGAGGCAGCGGAGCGCCACCCCCTGGTGCAGGCGGCGCTCGCGGCTTTTCCCGGGAGCGTGGTCGAAGCGGTGCGCGATCTGACCCCGCCGGCGGCACCCGAGCCCGAGGAACAGGAGCAAGGAAGCGACGAGCCATGAAGAATCTCGGACAGCTGATGAAGCAGGCCCAGGCGATGCAGAGCCGCATGGCGGAGATGCAGGCTGAGCTCGATCGCGTGGAGATGACCGGCCAGGCGGGGGGCGGCATGGTCAGGGTCACCCTGAACGGCAAGGGCGAGATGCGGGCCCTCAAGATCGATCCGAAGCTCGCCGATCCCGCCGAGATCGAGGTTCTCGAGGATCTCATCATCGCCGCGGCGAAGGACGCCAAGACCAAGGTCGAGGAGCATGTGGCGGCCGAGATGAGCAAGCTCACTGGCGGCCTTCCGCTGCCTCCCGGCATGAAGCTTCCGTTTTGACCTTCCACGTCGTGGACCGAGGTCGGCTCACCCCTCTCAGTCCTTGCTCTCTTTGTCGTCATGGTCGGCGAAGGCCGACCATCCACGAGTTTGCCCGGACTGAGCGCTGATGCCCGCAAGCGATCTCGAGCGGCTGATCCAGCTTCTGGGGCGTCTGCCGGGCCTGGGGCCCCGCTCGGCGCGGCGCGCCGCGCTGCATCTGCTGAAGAGGCGCGACTCCCTGATGGAGCCGCTGGCCGCGGCACTCGCCGAGGCGGCAGTCAGCGTCAAGAACTGCGGCACCTGCGGCAATCTCGACAGCGAGGATCCCTGCGCCATCTGCCGCGATCCCAAGCGCGACCCTGCGGTCATCTGCGTGGTCGCCGAGGTCGGCGATCTCTGGGCGCTGGAGCGCAGCGCCGCCTTCCGCGGGCGCTATCACGTGCTGGGCGGCACGCTCTCGGCCCTCGACGGGATCGGGCCGGAGCAGTTGAACATCGCGGCATTGCTGCGCCGGGCCGGGGATCCTTCGGTGCGCGAGGTGGTGCTCGCCACCGGAGCGACGGTGGAGGGGCAGACCACGGCGCATTACATCGCCGACCGCCTGGCCGGATTGCCGGTGACCGTCAGCCGTCTCGCCCATGGCCTGCCCGTGGGCGGCGAGCTCGACTACCTCGATGACGGGACGCTGATGGCGGCCCTCAAAGCGCGCCGGCCGCTCTAGCCTCGATCGAAGGGCTCTGGCCCGCCAGCGCCAGCACATCCCTGCGCAGCCGGCCGAGGGCCCGCTGCTCGAGCTGGCGCACGCGCTCCTTGCTGATGCCGAGCTCGTGACCCAGCTCCTCCAGGGTGATCGAGGTCTCGTCGAGCTGGCGTGCCTCGATGATGCGCCGCTCCCGCGCCGGCAGGCGGTCGAGGGCAAGCGTCAGCCAGCCGCGCCGGCGATCCTCGTCATGGGCATCGCCCACGGCTTCCTCCGGCGTCGGGCGGCTGTCGGCCAAGAGATCCTGCCAGCTGTCCTCGCCCCCATCGCCGATCTGGGCATTGAGCGAGGAATCGGCGCCGGCGAGGCGCTGCTCCATGGCCGCGACCTCGTCGGGTGCCACGCCGAGCGCCTCGGCGATGCGGTCGAGCTCGCCCTGGCTCATCGTGAGCCGCGAGGGATCGGCGAGCCGCGCGCGCAAGCGGCGGAGGTTGAAGAACAGGCTCTTATGCGCGGCGGTGGTACCGGTGCGCACGATCGACCAGTTGCGCAGGATATAGTCCTGCATGGCGGCGCGGATCCACCAGCCGGCATAAGTGGAGAAGCGGATGGCGCGGTCGGGATCGAAGCGGGTCGCCGCCTCCATCAGCCCGATATTGCCTTCCTGGATCAGATCCCCCAGGGGCAGGCCATAGCCGCGCAGCCGGACCGCAGCGGCGACCACGAGGCGCGAATAGGCGAGGATCAGCTCGTGCAGCGCGCCCTGGTCATGCCGGTCGCGCCAGGCAAGAGCGAGGGCCTGCTCGCGGTCACGCGACAGGAGCGGCGCCTTCATGCAGCGGCGGATGAAGCGGATATCTGCCTGATCCAACCCGCCCTGGTAGTTGCCGGCCATGATCCTTGCTCCCACACCTTACGCTTACGACGATAAGGGCAGCTTGGATCACGCCTCGATCACATCATCGGCATCGCCCGAGGCAAGAAAGCACACTGCCGCAAGCGGTCCGCCGAAGCCGCAGCCGGCATCGATGGTGGCGCTGAAGGGAGCGTCGGTCTGCCCGCCCTGGCTGCGGTCATGGCCGCGAATCACCCGGGCGAATTCACCATAGGGCCGGTCCAGGCGGGAGAAGCCGGTGCCGCCCCACCAGAAGCTGTCGTTCTGCTCGGAGAGCGGGCGCTCGGGATCAAGTCCGGCGGAGACGAACAACAGGCGATGATCGTCGGTGAAAGCAGCGCGGCGCAGCGTCGCCATGAGCTGGTAGTGCCCGGGATGGCTCTGCATGGCGCTGCGCAGTCCGCTCGACCAGCGGGTCAGCGCCATCGGCCCTTCGCGCGCCGCGCTCTCGCCCTGGCGCGGATCGCCGCCATAGGCGGCGAGCGTCGCGCCCACCCCCTGGGTCAGCATCCAGCCGAGCACCTCGCGGGGGTTCGGCGCGAACTGAATCTGCAGCAGCTTCTGCCACATCTCCTCCTGCCCGCCGCGCAGATAGGCGATGTCATAGGCGAAGCTCCGGGGCCGCGCCAGGAGCCAGCGGCGGAAATGGAGGAGGTGATCGAGGGTCTCGCGAATCTGGCGACCGCGGCCGAGATAGTTGCCGAGGTAGACCAGGCGGTCACCCGGCTCAAGCCGCCGCGCGAGGTTCGTCTGCAGGCGCGCAAGCCGCTCCGCCTCGCCATGGATGGCGGCGACCGCCCAGACGCGCCGGGCGGCGTGGAGCACGGCGAACTTGTCCCGATCCTTGCTCACGCCCCCGTTTCCTGCCCACGCAAAGGGGCCGCTCCGCTGCCATGCGACGCCCGAGATTTACATCATAGCGCCGTTCGGCAGGCCGGTCCTCATGCCCGCTCGCGGCGGGCATGAGGAATCGGCGTGCGCAATCTGACGGAAAGGCTTACGCGGCCTTCAGGAGCTGCTCGAGCTTCTGGGTCGCGGCCATCTCGTCGATGGATTCGACGGCGGCGAGCTCGCGGACCAGGCGGTCGAGGGCCGCCTGATAGATCTGCCGCTCGCTGTAGGACTGGTCGGGCTGATCTGCATTGCGATGCAGGTCGCGCACGACCTCCGCGATCGAGACCGGATCACCGGAATTGATCTTGGCCTCGTATTCCTGGGCGCGGCGACTCCACATAGCCCGCTTGATGCGCGAGCGGCCCTTTAGCGTGGCGAGCGCCGTGTCCATGATCTTGCGCGACGACAGGCGGCGCAGGCCCGAGTTCTTGGCCTTGGCCACCGGCACGCGCAGCGTCATCCGGTCTTTGTCGAAGTTGATGATGATGACCTGCAGGCTATGGCCGGAGATTTCCTGCGTCTCGACGCCGAGAACGCGGCCGACGCCATGCGTCGGATAGACCACGAAGTCACCTTTGCGAAATCCGATATCCTTGCTCACGACTTTC
>DATFRE010000449.1:0-5056 GCA_035263545.1 Dongiaceae bacterium | reverse complement strand
CCTCCGCCGCCAGCCGGTGGAAGTCGTCATCGGCACAATTGACGACGATCGCCTCGTCGCTCTCTTCGGCCATGCGGCGGTAGAAGCCGCGGGCCCGCGCGTTATTGCGCAAGACCTCCCAGAGCATGCCCCGGTGGCCGGTAGCCACGGCCTCCCGCGCGACGGCCGCCATCAAATCGAAGGCCAGGCCGCGTCCCCGCCAGTTCTCCTCCACCAGGAGATCGGACAGGAACATGAGCGGGCCACCGGTTTCGGTATCGTAGATCGGCCAGTAGAGGGCATAGCCCGCAACCTCCGATCCCTGTTCGGCGATCAGCGCCCGGAAGCGAGGCGCCGAGCCGAAGCCATGTCGCGCCAGGCGCGGCCCGGCATCGAAGGGCAGGGCCTTCTCCCCGACCGCGGTCAGAAGCCGGCTGAGGAGCCGGCCCAGGAGCGGGGCATCGCTGGGCTCCGCGGTCCTGAGCGCCACCCCCGATAGGGGCGCGGTGGCCGCCAGCCGCGCCAGGCCCTCGGCATCGGCGAAGCAATGCAGCAGCCCATCGTCCTCCTGCGCGAAGCGGGCATAGAAGCGGCGTGCGGCGATGTTGCGGCGCAGCACCGTCCAATGCATGGCGTCCTCGCCCCTGGCGGCGGCGATCCGGGCGACGCTGGCGGCCAGAAGGCGGCCGATCCCTGCCCCCCTTGCCCAAGCTTCGACATAAAGGTCCCCTAGATAGACCGCCTGCACGACTCGATCCGTGTCGTAGGATGGGTGGAAGAGGGCATAGCCGGCAGGGCGGCCGGCCGCCTCGGCGAGCAGCACCTCGAAGCGCGGTGCGGCACTGAAACCGTCGCGTTGGCAGGCTCCGGCATCGAAACGGGGCACCGGGCCGCCCTCGGCCTCGGAGAGGGCCGTGACCATCCGGGCGATGGTCTCGGCATCCGCGAGGCGGGCGCGGCGAATCGAGATCTCTCGGCGGATGGGGCGTTCTGGCATGGGCGGATTTTGCGAGGCGCGAAAACGGCGGGCAATATGCCCCAGAACTGGCGGCGCGTGGGATTTTTGCCTAAAGAATGACCCGGCATGACCAAAACTGGGGATCAGCCCGAGAGCAAGCCCGGCAAGGGCAAGCCGCGCGCCAAAGGCCGGACCAGGGGCCGGGCCCAGGCCCTTGGCTGGCGATTGGTCAAATGGGGCCTGGTCGCCGGGGTCTGGTGCGTGTTCCTGGGGCTCTGCTTCGTCGCCTGGCTTGCCTATGACCTGCCGGATCTCTCGCGGCTCACCAATGCCGACCGGCGCGCCAGCATCACGCTGGTCACCGATGACGGGCAGATCCTGGCGAGCTATGGGGATCTCTACGGCAAGCCGGTCAAGCTCGACCAGATTCCCCCCTACCTGCCCGATGCCCTGCTCGCCACCGAGGATCGCCGGTTTTACTCGCATTTCGGCGTGGACCCTCTCGGGCTCCTCAGGGCGGTCATCGCCAATGTCCGTGCCGGGCATCTGGTGCAGGGCGGCAGCACCATCACCCAGCAGCTGGCCAAGAACGTCTTCCTGACGCCGGACCGCACCATCCGGCGCAAGGGGCAGGAGCTGCTGCTGGCGCTCTGGCTCGAGCACAACATGACCAAGCAGCAGATCCTCACCCTCTATCTGAACCGGGTCTATTTCGGCGCCGGGACCTATGGCGTGGAGGCGGCCGCCCGCAAGTATTTCGGCAAATCGGCGAGCCAGGTGACGCCCTTCGAGGCGGCCATGCTGGTGGGCATGGTCAAGGCGCCTTCGCGCTACAATCCGCTGAGCGACCTCAAGGCGGCGGAAGACCGGGCGAAGGTCGTCCTCTACGAGATGGCCAATGCCGGCTATATCACCGCGGCGGACGCCGACAGGGCGATCGCCCAGGGCGTGGCCAATTTCAAGACTCCCTCCTCGGCCACCGGCCAGTACTACGCCGACTGGGTGATGGATCAGGTCTCGAGCTATGTGAACTACGACGACCGGGATCTCGTGGTGGTCACCACCATCGATCGCCGGGCCCAGGCCGCGGCCGAGGCGGCGGTGGCGAAGGTCCTGGCCGGCGCCGATGCATCCAAGAACGCGAACCAGGCGGCGCTGGTCGCCATGTCGCCCGACGGCGCGGTCCGCGCTCTGGTCGGCGGGCGCGATTACGGGACGAGCCAGTTCAACCGCGCGACCCAGTCGCTGAGGCCCCCCGGCTCCTCCTTCAAGCTCTTCGTCTACCTCGCCGCCATGGAGGCGGGGATGACGCCGGACGACGTCATGACCGACGCGCCCTTTGCCGTGGGCAACTACCGGCCGAACAATTACGACGACAAGTTCTATGGCCGGGTGAGCCTGCGCGAGGCCTTCGCGCACTCTCTCAACAGCGTCGCCCTGCAGCTTTCCGAGCGGGTCGGACGGCGCCGGGTGATCGAGGCGGCGCGCCGGCTCGGCGTCACCGCCGATCTCACCTCCGGCCCCTCGATCGCCCTGGGGGCGAGCGGCGTCTCTCTCCTGGAGATGACCGGCGCCTATGCGGCCTTCGCCGATAAGGGCAATGGCGTTTGGCCCTATGGCATCGAGCAGATCCTCGATTCCGACGGCAATGTCCTCTATCAGCGCAGCGGCGGGGGGCCCGGCCATGTGGTCGGCGGCCATGCGGCGGCGGAGATGATCGACATGATGCAGTCGGTCATCCTCTCGGGCACCGGCAAGGCCGCGGCCCTCGATCGGCCGGCAGCGGGCAAGACCGGCACCAGCCAAGACTATCGCGACGCCTTGTTCATCGGCTTCACCGCCGATCTGGTCACCGGCGTCTGGGTCGGCAATGACGACAACGCGCCGATGAACAAGGTGACGGGCGGCACGATACCCACGCGCATCTGGCATGATTTCATGATGGCGGCCGAGGCGGGCAAGCCCGTGCTGCCCCTGCCGGCGCCGGGCGGGGAGCTGCCCGTCGCGGCGCTCTACCCGGCGCCCTCGAGCATCGCCTCCGCCAGTGTCAAGGCGAGCGGCGGGGCGGGCGGCACGAATGTCGCGACGGATCCCCAGCATCCGCTGGGCGACAACACGCCCTCGCCGGAGATCCAGAACATCATCGACAAGCTGAAGGTGCTGGCCCAGCAGCGGCAGAAATAGAGTTGCCGCAAGGCGGGAACGCGGGGAAGGGCAGGGCGTCATGGTCAAGAAGCGCGGCGAGCAGCAGCCCTGGATGAGCGCGCCCGATTACGGGCGCTCGCTCCGCGGGCTCTCCATCAATCTGCTGGTCAAGGATGTGGCCCGCGCCATCGCCTTTGCCCGCGAGGTGCTGGGCGCGACCCTGGTCTATGGCGACGCGGATTTCGCCGTGCTCCGGCGCGATGGCGCGGAATGGATGCTCCATGCGGATCATACCTATGGCGATCATCCGCTGTTGGCGCTGACCGGCGATGGCGCGCTGCGCGGCACGGGGGTCGAGATCCGGATGCATGACCACGATCCCGACGGCGCCGCCGCGACGGCGGCGCGTCTCGGCCATACGGTCCTCGCCGCCGTGGCCGACAAGCCCCATGGCCTGCGCGAGGTCTACATCGCCGATCCCGACGGCTATGTCTGGGTGCTGGACCGGCCGCTGAAGGGCTAGAGAGTTTTGTTTAATCCGCTTCGCGGATCCGACGCCTCACCCTGACCCGCCCCCCGCAAGGGGGGCGGGAATCACGAGGGATGGCTAGCGCGGGCCTGGCTTCTCGCTGTCCAGATGCGCCATCTGGGCTGCCTCGTAGCGCGTGCCGGCGACCGCCTCGGCCGGGACCGCGCGCTCGATCTCGGCCAGTTCCTGCGCCGTCAACTTCGGATCTGCGACGGCGAGGGATTCCGCCAGGCGTTCACGCGTGCGGGCACCGATCAGGGGCAGGATATCCTGCCCCTGGCCCGCAACCCAGGCGGTGGCGAGCTGCGCCGGCGTGGCACCCTTGCGGCGCGCGACGGCCGCGAGCGCCTCGACCAGTGCCAGATTGCGCGTCAGATTCTCGCCCTGGAAGCGCGGGAGGCGCTGGGTGCGGATATCGGATGCGCCCGGCTGGATGCTGCCGCTGAGGAGCCCGCGCGAGAGCACGCCATAGGCGGTGACCGCGATGCCGAGCTCGCGCAGCACTGGCAGGATCTCGGTCTCGATGCCGCGGCTCATCAGTGAATATTCGAGCTGCACATCGGCGATGGGATGCACCGCATGGGCCCGCCGGATCGTCTCCACCCCGGCCTCGGAGAGGCCGATATGGCGGACATAACCGGCTGTGATCATCTCGGCGATGGCACCGACGGTCTCCTCGATGGGCACATTCGGGTCGAGGCGGGCCGGGCGGTAGATGTCGATATGGTCGGTGCCGAGCCGGCGCAGCGTATAGGCGAGAAAGTTCCTGACCGCCGCCGGCCGGCCATCCAGGCCCGACCAGCCGCCCCGGGGATCGCGCAGCGCCCCGAACTTGACCGAGAGGATCGCCTTGTCGCGCCGGCCGCCGGCGAGCGCCTCGCGCAGCAGCAGCTCGTTGTGGCCCATGCCATAGAAGTCGCCGGTATCGATCAGCGTGATGCCGGCCTCGAGCGCGGCACACACCGTGGCGATGCTCTCGGCATCGTCCGTCGGCCCATAGGTTCCCGACATGCTCATGCAGCCGAGCCCCAGAGCCGAAACCTCCGGCCCGCCGCGGCCAAGCGTCATCCTGTCCATGGCCGTCTCCTGCAGAGAGTTTCAGTCGAAACGAGGGCCGCCTCAGTGCCCGGTGCTGCCCTTGCCCGCCCGGCGGATATAGCGCCGTCCGCAATAGGGGCAGTCGACCTTGCCGCCGGCATCGAGGGTCAGATAGACGAGGGGATGCCCGAGCGGCCCTTCGCCACCGTCGCAACCGACCTTGTCGCTGTCGACCTCGATGATCTGGGGAGGAGGGATGTCCGGGTCGGCGGCTTCCGGCGGCATAATGGGCTTTCCCTTGGAACAATTGACCTTCGAGCGGCGCGGATGATACCCATGGCCCGCGGCCGGGATCAACCGCCCGTATTATTCCGCTCATGCCAGACAGCCGCCCGCAACGATCGCCA
>DATFRE010000448.1:0-2397 GCA_035263545.1 Dongiaceae bacterium | reverse complement strand
TCATGGCAATGGTCGTCTTCATCGGCGTCACGGTCATCGGCTTCGCGCGCAACGGCTTGGGCTTCCTCAGGCTCTTCGCGCCCTCGGGTGTGCCGGTCTTCCTGCTGCCGCTGATCTGCGTCATCGAGTTCATCAGCTATCTGACGCGGCCCATCAGCCTCTCGATCCGGCTCTTCGCCAATATGATGGCGGGCCATACGATGCTGAAGGTCTTCGCCGGCTTCGTCGTCTCCCTCGGCATTCTCGCCGGCTGGGCGCCGCTTGCCTTCGTGGTGGCGCTGTTCGGTCTCGAACTGCTGATCGCCTTCCTGCAGGCCTATGTCTTCGCGATCCTGGCCTGCATCTATCTCAACGACGCCCTCAACCTGCATCACTGAGTTCGTTATTCACTCAAGCCAGAAGGACTGACTTCCATGGACGCAAATGCCGCCAAGCTGATCGGCGCCGGCCTCGCCACCATCTCCCTCGCCGGAGTCGGCGTCGGTATCGGGCAGATCTTCGGCAGCTACATCTCCGGCTCGCTGCGCAACCCCGCCGCCGCGCCGAAGGTGTTCGGCAACGTGCTGCTGGGCTTCGCGCTGACCGAAGCAGTCGCGCTCTACGCCCTCGTCATCGCGATGCTGCTGCTGTTCGTGTTCTAAGCATCCGCCGATGCCGCAACTCGTCTTCGCCGACTACCCGACCCAGATCTTCTGGCTCGTCGTCACCTTCGTGGGGCTGTACGTCGTCCTCTCGAAGCTGGTCCTGCCGAGCATCGCCCGCACCCTGGGCGATCGCGACTCCCAGCTGCAGGGGGATATCGCACGCGCCGAGAAGCTGAGGTCGGAAGCGGAGACGACTCTGGCCGCCTATCGCAAGGCGATCGGCGAGGCACGGGCCACGGCCCAGGCCGAGCTGAAGCAGACGGCCGAGGCCATGGCCGCCGAAGCCGCCCGGCGCGAGGGCGAGCTTGCCGCATCCTTTGCCGAGAGAGCCAGGGCCGCCGAGGCCGGGATCGCCGAGGCCAAGACCAAGGCGCTGGCTGAGCTGAAGAACGTCGCGGGTGATGCGGCCCGCGATCTGGTGACGCGTCTCGTCGGAGCCGCACCCGCCCCTCAAGACGTGGCCGAAGCGATCCAGGCTTCGCAGCAAGGCACTGCCAAGCAGGAGCGCACGTAATGGACTTCCTCCGAGATCCCGAAATCTGGGTCGCCGTCGCTTTCATCGTCTTCATCGCGCTGTTCGCCAAGCCGATCCTGAAGGCGATGAACAAGGGGCTGGATGACCGCGGGGCGCGCATCAAGGCGAACCTCGACGAGGCCCGGCGTCTGCGCGAGGAGGCCGAGGCGCTGCTGAGCGAGTATCAAGCGAAGCAGAAATCCGCTGCCAAGGAGGCAGCGGACCTCCTGGCCCACGCCCGCGAGGAGGCCGAGACCCTGCGAAAGGACGCGGCCGCCAATCTCGAAGCCATGCTGAAGCGGCGCGAGCGCATGGCCCTCGACAAGATCGCCCAGGCGGAGGCGCAGGCGCTGGCCGATGTCCGCAACGAGGCCGTCGATCTCGCCGTCGCCGCCGCCAGCCACATCCTGACCCGGCATCTGCCCTTGGACCGCGCCGGCGCCCTTATCGACCAGTCCATCGGCGAGCTCGAGAAGAAGCTGCACTGAGCCCGCGAGCGGAAGCCGGGGCGCTTCTCTCGGTCAATTCTTCTGGTGAGAGCCGGATTCGCGGTCACCGGACGCCGCAACTGTGGCGCGGTAAAGCAAAGTGCTTCAACACTTTGTAATTTTTTTCGCCCCAAACATATCCCACCTTTTTCAGGGAGCTCTGTGACATTGCCGAGCCTTTAGCCCTGAGCGTAAAGGCCGAGCATGACCCTGATCCGTCCCCTCACCACCGAGCAGGCGGAGGCGATCCGCGCCATCCCCCATTTTTCCCGGGGCGTGTATCGCGATATCGATCTCGACGGCGCCATCGACTTTTACCGGCGCCGCTATGTCGAGCCGCTCGGTGCCTTCACCGGCCTCGGCCCCGATGATGTGGTGGCGGATATCGGCGCCGGCTATGGCTGGCTCTCCATCGCGTTTGCGCTCCACACGCCGGCGCGGATCATCGCCGTGGATATGGAGGCGGCGCGCCTCGATGCGGCGAGGCGCATCGCCGGCATTCTCGGCGTCGACCATCGGATCGACTGGCGGGTCGGGAAGCTGGGCGAGCTGCCGCTTGGCGATGGCGAGGCGCGCGTCGCCTATTGCATCGAGGTGATCGAGCATATCGGCCGCTCACGGCCCGCAGTGCGCGATCTCGGCCGCGTCGCGGCGGAGATGATCATCATCACCACGCCCAATCTCTATTTTCCGGTCATCGCGCATGACACGGGCTTGCCCTTCTGCCACTGGCTGCCGCTTCCGCTGCGGG